>NZ_JBHYXZ010000146.1:0-19844 GCF_042752395.1 Actinosynnema sp. NPDC059335
CGCGGGGGCGGCCGCGCCCCGCGCCGCCCCCCCGGGGCCCCGGGACCGGGGGCTCACCGGCCCCAGAGCCGCCAGGTCTGGTTCAGCTCGCTGCTCTGCCCGACCGGCTTGCACGACCACTGGACGAGCTGCGCGCGGGCGGCGGTGGAGACGCCGTTGACGTCGACGCACTTGCCGCTGTGCCGCGCCACCAGCTGGTGGTCGTGCACGTCGTTGCCGGCGTAGGTGACCCGGCGGAGGGTGAACTGCTGGCTCGTCGCCCCCACCGCGCAGGTCTGCTGGACGATCGCCGCGCCGTCGGCGGTCGAGGCGCCGGCCACGTCGAGGCACTTGCCCGACTGCCGGTTGACCGCGGTGAAGGTGTCGGCGACGCCCGCCACCGGCCGGAAGTCCCACAGCTGCTGGTCGCCGCCCTCGCAGTGGAACTGCTGCTGCCGGTTGCCGTCCGCGCCGCTCAGGCCCGTGTTGTCCAGGCACTGCTGCGAGTGCTGGGCGACGGCCACCGTCTCGAAGCCGGTGTCGCCCGGCGGCAGGAGCGTGATCGTGGACGTCTCGTCGATGTTCGAGTGCGGCACGGTGACGGTGGTCGCGTTGCCGGACAGGGTCACGACCGAGTTCTGGACCGTGATCGGCCCCTGGACCGCACCGCCGTTGTTGTGGGGGATCCGCTGCACGCGCACCCGGACCTGGTTGTTCTGCACGATGCCGCTGGTGGCGTCCAGGCCCCGGATCGCGACCGCGACGTTGCCGGTCGTGCCCCCGCCGCCGACGAGGACCTTCGCCGACCCGGTGGTCTTGGTCGCGAACGCGTCGTAGCTCTGGCTCGGCGTGACGGACACGACCTGGCCGGTCTGGGAGCCGTAGAAGCGGTAGACCCACCACTCGCCCTTGGGCAGGTGCTGCCCGGCGGAGTTGCGGGTGAGCAGGTTGCCCAGGTCGTTGTGCAGGTTGCCGCCACCCGCCCAGTTGGCGCGCAGGCCGTCCGCGCCCGCGCGTTCCAGGCGGGCGATGTACCAGGAGCCGTCGCCGGGGTTCTGCTCGTTCGACGCGCCGTACTCGTTGATCTGGTACGGGCGCGGGTGCGCGATGCCGCGTGAGTCCAGGGTGGTGTTGGCCGTGGCCACGTTCGCCACCGGGTCGCCGGGCAGCGAGTGCCAGCTCACGATGTCGGGCACCACGTTGTTCGCCCGCACGAAGTCGAGGTACTGCGTCCACCAACCGCCCGTGGACGGCACGCACGCGCAGCTCGGGCCGACCACCAGGTGGCCAGGGAACGCCGCGCGGACGCGCTGGTAGGTGCGTCGCCACAGCTCGAAGTACTGGGACTGCGGGCGGTTCCAGAACAGCGTGATGTTGGGCTCGTTCCACAGGTCCCACTGCACGGGCGCGCCGGTCGCCCGCACGTCGTCGATCAGCCGGGTGAGGAAGTTGTCGTAGTCGGTCCAGTTGCCGTTGTCGCCGGGAAACCGGGAGATCGGGTAGCCGTCCGCGCCCCACAGGTCGTGCACGAGCAGCACGAACTCGCCGCCCAGCGCGCGGGTGCGCAGCAGTTGGGCGCGGGTGGCGTTCCACCGGCGGTCGTACCGGCCCGAGACCCAGCCGCCCGGCGAGTCGAGCTGCGCGCCGCCCGCGCGCAGGTACCGGAACTTGACGTCGCGGAAGAAGTGGTCGGCAGGGCCGGAGGCGTCCTCGGTCATGCCGTAGATCCAGCCCGACGCCCGGTAGGTGGGGGCACCGGTGGCGGTGGCGAAGTTGACGGTGATCGCTTCGTCGGCGGCCTGCGCCGGCGCGGCGAGCGCGATGACGGACACGGCGGCGAGCAGTGCGCCGAGGCCGCGTCGTCTCGTTCGGGTGGGGTCCACGCTGACTCCTGGGGAGGGGGTGGGGACCGGCTCGTCCTGGAGGTGGTCGGGCGGCGGATCACCACTCGAACCGGTTCGATCGTGGGGTGACGGTACGCGCCCACCGCCCGCCATGGCAATGGAAACTCCGTCGAACCGATTCGCTACAGCATCGACACAGCCCGAACCACGACGGCTTCGACGGCACGGGGGCGACGAGCACGGCGGCGGCCGGACCGGCAGGGACGGAGCGGCGGGAGGGCGCGCTCGGGTCGGGAACGGCGGTGCGGGACGGCCGGGACGGAGCGGCGGGACGGCGCGCTCGGGTCGGGAACGGCGGTGCGGGACGGCCGGGACGGAGCAGCGGGACGGCGCGCTCGGGTCGGGAACGGCGGTGCGGGACGAAATCAGGGACGGGAGGGCGGCTCGGTGTTCAGCCGCCCGGAGCGGAACGGGTCGACCTCGTGCGGCACGTCGGCGAACCCCGCGCCGGACAACGCCTCCCGCAGCCCCGGCAGCGCCGCGACCCCGTCCACCACGGCCGGGTCCACCTCCAGGCGCACGGTGTCGCCGAGGTCGCGGACGCGCAGGTCCGGCGAGGCGATCCCGGCCGCGGCGAGCAGGGCGCGCACCGCCACCTCCGCCCGGTCCACGCGGGCCAGGCGGTGGGGCGTCACCTCGAGGCCGTACCGGATGCGGCTCGCCAGGCACGGCGTCGCGGGCTTGTCCCAGGTCGGCAGCGCCCACTCGCGGCTGAGCCGCCGGACGTCGTCCTTGCCCAGCCCGGCGTCGCGCAGCGGCGTGTGCACGCCGCGTTCCGCACCGGCCCTGATGCCCGGCCGGAACGGGTCCGCGGCGTCGTCGGCGTTCGTGCCCGTGGCCACGTGCCCGTAGCCGTGCTCGCGGGCCAGCGCGGTGATCGTGCCCAGCACCTCGGACTTGCAGAAGTAGCAGCGGTCCGCGCCGTTGGCCCGGTAGCCGGGGCTGGCCAGCTCCCGGGTGCGCGGCGTCAGGTGGGTGACGCCGAGGTCGTCCGCCAGCCGGGCGGCACGGGCCAGCTCGCCGGTGGCCAGGCTCTCGGACACGGCCGTCACCGCGAGGACCCGGGCCGGCCCGACCGCGCGCACGGCCGCCGCCAGCACCAGGGCCGAGTCGGCGCCGCCCGAGTACGCCACGGCCACGGGCCCGATGTGCCGCATCCGGCCGACGAGCGGGTGTTCGCCCATGTCATCCTCCGGTAGGAGATGGTCCGGTGGCGGCGCGCAACGCCCGGTCCCGCACGGCCGCCAGGGGTAGGCCGAGCCGCGTCGCCACGTCCACCACGTCGTCGTGCTCGGGCTTGGCGCCGTGCGGCCCGTGCTTGACGCGCACCGGGTGCCCGTCCACGTGCACCGTCTCGAAGGCGCGCGGCAGGGCCGTGCGGGTCACGTCGGCGCGGCGGAGGCCGAGGCTGCCCGTCTCGGCCAGCACCACCTCGCCGAGGCGGTCCGCGTCGGCCGGGCGCGCCAGGACGTGCAGCACGTGCGCGGGCCGGCCCTTCTTCATCACGGCGGGCGTCGTCCACGCGTCGAGCGCGCCGTGCTCCAGGACGCGCGCGATGGTGTGGCCGAGCGTTTCGCCGGTGACGTCGTCCAGGTTGGTCTCCAGCACCACGACGTGTTCCCGCACGCGGGCGGTGAGGGGGTCGCCGAGCGTCACGGCGGTGACGTTGGGCCGGTCCGCCAGGCGACGGGTCCCGGCCCCGTAGCCGGTGGCGCGCACGGTCATGGGCGGCACGGGCTCGTAGCGCGTGCCCAGGGCGCGCAGCAGCGCCGCGCCGGTCGGCGTCACGGTCTCGCCCGGCAGGTCGGTCCCGGCGACCGCCGCGCCGGTCAGCAGGGCGAGCGTCGCGGGCGCGGGGCACGGCAGCACGCCGTGGGCCGCCTTCACCCGACCGCGCCCGAGCGGCAGCGGTCCGCTGACCACCTCGGTGACGCCGAGGGCGTGCACGGCGGCGGCCGTGCCGACGATGTCCACGACGGTGTCGTGGCCGCCGAGTTCGTGCAGGTGCACGGCGCTCGGCTCGACGCCGTGCAGGTGCCCTTCGACCTCGGCGATCGCGGTCACGGCGGCGACGGCGAGGGCGGCGACCGGTGCGGGTTCGGCCCTCGCCACGAGTTCCAGCACCTCGGCGGCGCGACGCTCGGTGGCGGTGTCGTGGACCTCGACGCGGACGCGGGTGGCGCGCAGGCCGTGCTCCACCACGCGGTGCGCGGTGAGGTCCCACCCGGTCAGCCCGGTGGCGGCCACCGCGGCCCGGACCCGGTCCAGCGGCGCGCCGGCGTCGATCAACGCGGCCAGCAGCATGTCGCCCGCGACGCCGGTGAACGGCGTGACCGCGCAGATCACGCGCCACCCCCGCGGGCGCGCACGCTCTGCGCGAGGCGGTGGGCGGCCATCGCCGCGGAGAACCCGGAGTCGATGTTCACGACCGTCACCCCGGCCGCGCAGGAGGCGTGCATCGCCAGCAGGGCCGTGACGCCCTCCAGCGACGCGCCGTACCCGGTGGACACCGGCACCGCGATGACCGGCACCCGGACCAGGCCGCCCACGACGCTGGCCAGCGCGCCCTCCATGCCGGCCACGACGACCACCGCGTCGGCGGCGGCCAGGTGGTCGCGGACCTGGAGGATCCGGTCGAGTCCCGCGACCCCGACGTCGTGCACGGCGGTCACGTCGAGCCCGATCGCGCCGGCCACCGCCACGGCCTCCGCGGCGACCGGGCGGTCCGAGGTCCCCGCGGCGGCCACGGTGACCCGGAAGTCCCCGGCCGGGGCCGGTCGCCACACCAGCAGCCGGGCCTCGGCGTCGAACCCGCCACCGTCCACGGCGGACAGCACGGCGTCGGCGACGTCCGGGGCGACGCGGGTGACGAGCACCGGCCCGGTGTTGTGGTCGAGCAGCCCGGTGACGATCCCGCGGACCTGCGCCGCGGTCTTGCCCGGCCCGTAGACCACCTCGGGCAACCCCTGCCGCTCCTCCCGCCCCAGGTCGAGCCGGGCGAACCCGAGGTCGAGCACGCCGCTCACGACCGCCCTCCCCGCAGGTACGGGATGGTCTGGGGGCCTTCGGGCAGCAGGCAGACCCGCGCGTCCGGGCCCGCGGCGGCCAACGCCCGCGCGACCGTGTCCGAGATGTCCCGCGTCTGCTCCAGGTGGGCGGTGGCGAGATCGGCGTCGCTGAGGTGCGAGGTGCGCATCACGACCCGGCTGCCGGACTGGATCCGCGCCTGGATCTGCACCTGCCACTGGTCGGGCACGGTCTCGGCGCGGGCGCTGATCGCCTCGAACAGGGCTTGCGGCGAGGGGGCCGAGGCCAGCACCTCCCGGTACGAGCCGTGGTCGGGGAAGCCGTCGCGGCACTCGGCGGCGCACACGATGGTCCCGCCCGGCCGGACCACCTGGAACGCGGCGGACATGCCCTTCACCGCCTGGTACAGGTTCTGGTCCAGCGGGTAGCCGGAGTTGGTCGTCACCACGACGTCGAACGGCGCGTCGACCGGGCGCATCGCGGTCCGCTTCGCCAACGCCGTGGCGGCGGCGTGCATGGGCAGCAGGTCGCCGCCGAACGCGGCGACGATGTCCTGGTCCCGGTTGAGCACCACGTCGAGCGCGAACGTCACCCCGGTGGCCTCGGCGATCGCGCGCACGTCGTCGTGGACGGGGTTGCCGTGCGTGACGCCCCAGGTGGCGCGCGGGTCGCCGATGCGGGCCGCGTCGTGCAGCACGAGCACCGTCTCCAGGGCGGCGAGGCCGGGCGCGACCATCTTCGGGCCGCCGGAGAAGCCCGCGAAGAAGTGCGGCTCCACGAACCCCGTGGTGATGCGCACGTCGGCCTCGACCCACTGCCGGTTCAGCCACACCGGCACGCCCGCGCCGTGCGTCCCGACCCAGGCCAGGCTCCCGCGGTCGCGGGCGTCGTGGTTGACGATCCGCACCGAGTCCACGACCTCGTCGCCGAACATCCGGCGCAGCTCCGCCTCGTCGTTGCCGCGGTGGGTGCCGGTGGCGACCAGCACGACCACGTCGTCGAGGTCCACGATCCCGTCCAGCTCCGCCAGGACGGCCGGGATCATCAGGTGGCGCGGCTGCGGCCGGGTGCCGTCGCACGCCGAGATCGCCACCGTCTGCCCGCGGCGCACCCGCTCCCGCAACGGCGGTCCGGCCACGGGCGACCGCAGCGCCTCGCGCAGGACCGCCTGCTGGTCGGGGGCCGCCTCGTGGTGCACCGGTTCGACCACGGTCGCCACGCGCCCGTCCACCTCGACGTCCAGCCCGGTCTCGCCGTACGCCAGGCGCACCCTCACGTCGACTCCCGCAGCCGGTAGGCGCGGACCGCCGTCGCGCCGAACACGTCGTCGCGCTCGGCCTCGGTCAGGCCCGCGGTCACCGCCTCGGCCGCGGCCACGACCTCCTCGTAGGACGCGGCGAGCAGGCAGACCGGCCAGTCCGAGCCGAACATCACCCGCGCCGGGCCGAACGCGTCGAGCACCACGTCGGCGTACGGGCGCAGGTCGGCCACCGTCCACGCCGCGTGGTCGGCCTCGGTGACCATGCCGGACAGCTTGCAGAACACGTTCGGCTCGGCGGCGAGCCCGCGGACCAGCGACGCCCACGGCTCCAGGCCGCCGGCCGCGATGTCCGGTTTGGACACGTGGTCGAGCACGAACGTCATGCCGGGCAGCGCGCGCACGGTCTCGATGGCCGCCGGCAGCTGGTGGGGCCGGGTCAGCAGGTCGTAGGCGAGACCGGCCTCCCCCACGTCCCGCAGGCCCCGGCGCACGTCCGGCCGGGTCAGCCACCGCGGGTCCGCCTCGCCCTGCACCAGGTGCCGGACGCCGACCAGCCGCTCTCCCCCGGGGCCCGCCCGCAGCGCGGCGAGCGTGTCGGCCGTGCGGCCGTCGGTCAGGTCCACCCAGCCCACGACACCCGCCACCGGGCCGTCGGGGTCCCGGCCGGCGAGCGCGAGGAAGTCGGCGGTCTCCTCGACGTCCGGCAGGACCTGGACGAGCACCGTGCGGTCGATCTCGGCCGCCGCGACCGCCGGCGCGAAGTCGTCCAGGGTGAAGTCGCGCCGGATCGGGGTCAGGCCCGGGTCGTCCAGCCAGTCGTGGGCGCGCGGCGCGGGTCCCGGTCCGGCGGCGTCGCCGGGGAGCACCCGCCACAGGTGGTGGTGCGCGTCGATCCGGATCACGGTGCTTCCTCCCGGGTTGGCTCGTCGAGGTCGGCCCACAGCGCCTCGGGGATGTGGAGGGCCGCGTGCCCGGCGTTGGCGTGGACCTCGTGGGCGCTGCGCGCGCCGACGACGACCCCGCTCACGGCGGGGTGCCGCAGCGGGAACTGGAGGGCCGCGGCGGCGAGCGGGACGCCGTGGTCGGCGCAGCGCGCGGCGAGGTCGAGCGCGCGCCGCCGGACGTGCTCCGGGGCCGGCGCGTAGTCGTAGGTCGCGCCGGGAGCCGGGTCGGCGAGCACGCCGCTGTTGAAGACACCGCCGACCAGCACGCCCACCCCGCGTTCGGCGCACAGCGGGAGCAGGTCGTCGGCCGCGGACCGGTCGAGCAGCGAGTACCGGCCGGCCACGAGCACGCAGTCCAGGTCGGTCTCGCGGACGAACCGGGCGAGCATCCCGACCTGGTTCATGCCCGCGCCGATCGCCCGCACCGCGCCCTCGGCGCGCAGCCGGGCCAGCGCCGGGAACGCGCCGCCGACCGCCTCGTCCCAGTGGTCGTCCGGGTCGTGGACGAGCACGACGTCGAACGCGTCCAGGCCGGTGCGCTCCAGGCTCTCGGCGAGCGAGCGGTAGACCCCGTCGGCGGAGTAGTCGCGCACCCGCCGCAGGTCCGGTTCGCCGCGGAAGCCCTCGTCGCCGTCCGGCTCCCCCGGCACGAGCAGCCGCCCGACCTTGGTCGACACGACGAACTCCGCACGCGGGCGACCGGCGAGGAACGCGCCGAGCCGCCGTTCGGCCAGGCCCGCGCCGTAGTGCGGGGCGGTGTCGAAGTAGCGGATGCCGACGTCCCACGCGGCCTGCAGCGCGGCGGCGGCCTGGTCCGGGTCCACCGCCGAGAACAGGCCGGCCAGCGGGGCGGTGCCCAGGCCGAGCCCGCCGACCGCCACCCCGGAACGGCCGAGGGCGGCCCGCCGGTCGAGCGGCGCGGGGACCATCACGCCTGCCCGAGAACGTGGCGCTGGCGGCCGAGGCCGTCGATCTCGGCCTCGACCACGTCGCCGGCGCGCAGGTAGGGGAAGTCGTTCGCGCCGAAGGCGACCCCGGCCGGGGTGCCGGTGTTGATCACGTCGCCGGGTTCGAGCACCATGAAGTGGCTGAGGTACCGGACGACCTCGCGCACGCCGAAGATCATGTCCGCGGTGCTGCCCTGCTGGCGCGGCTCGCCGTTGACGCTCAGCCGCATCCCCAGCGCCTGCGGGTCGGCGACCTCGTCGGCGGTGACCAGCCAGGGGCCGAGCGGGTTGAACGTCTCGCACGACTTGCCCTTGTCCCACTGGCCGCCGCGCTCGTGCTGGAAGGCGCGTTCGGTGACGTCGTCGGCGATGGCGTAGCCCGCGATGACGTCGTCCGCCCGCGCCGCGGAGTCCAGGTAGCGCGCGGTCGCGCCGATGACCACCGCCAGTTCGATCTCGTAGTCGGTCTTCACGCTCGTGCGCGGGATGAGCACGGTGTCGTTCGGGCCCACGACGGTGTTGGTGGCCTTGAGGAACACGACCGGTTCGGCGGGCGGTGGGGTCGCGGTCTCGGCGGCGTGGTCGGCGTAGTTGAGCCCGATGCAGACGACCTTGCCGGGCCGGGCGACCGGGGAGCCGATCCGCTGCCTGGCGAGGTCGAGCCGGGGCAGCGAGCCGTCGGCGAGGGCCGCGCGGACCCGCGCCACGCCCCCGGTCGACAGGAACGCGCCGTCGATGTCGGCGGTCAGCCCGCTCAGGTCGTAGGCGGTGTCGTCGGCGTCCAGCACGGCGGGCCGCTCGGCGCCCGGCTCGCCCACGCGCAGCAGTCTCATCGGGTCGGGGTTCCTCTCGGTGTCGGCGGCCGGTCTAGCCGTCCCGCTCCAGGTGCTCCCGCAACCACCGCTCGGTGGTGCTGATGTGGGTGAGCGCCGCCGCCTGGGCCAGCGGCGCGTCGCCGTCGGCCAGGGCGCGGTAGATCGCCTCGTGCTCGTCGAGGGTGCGGTCGGCCACGCCGTCGTCGACCAGCCCGCGCCAGACGCGGGCGTGCGCGGTGCGACCGGAGATGCCCTCCAGCAACGTCGTCAGCGTGGCGTTCCCGGTGGCCGCCACCACCGCCCGGTGGAACGCGGCGTCGTGCCGGTTGAACAGCTCCACGTCGTCGCGGCTGGTCCGCATGGCGTCGAGGTGGCGCCGCACCTCCTCCAGGTCCGCGGGCGCGGCGCGGGTCGCGGCGAGCCCCGTGGCCACCGGCTCGAACAGCCGGCGGACCTCCGTCAGCTCCAGCAGCGTGTCGCCGCGCAGCAGCTCCACGGCCGACGCGACGCCGCTGAGCAGCAGCTCCGGCTCCAGGCTCGTCACGTAGGTGCCGTCACCGCGGCGGATCTCCAGCACCCGGGCGACGACCAGCGCCTTGACCGCCTCGCGCATCAGGTTCCGGGACAACCCCAGCTCGGCCGCGAGCTGCTGCTCGGGCGGGAGCTTCGACCCCGGTGGCAGCTCGCCCGACTGGATCAGGTCCCGGATGCGGCCGATGGCCTTGTCGGTCAGCGACACCGGTGGCTCCCGTGGTCCTGTGGTGCGGGCCACGGCAGGCTACAAGACATCCCATCTCCGGCCAAGGGTCCGTCGGGCAGGTTGGCGACTTCCGGACACGCCTTCGCCGGCCACCAGCGGTTTTCGTGGTGAGCCGGGATTCGTCCGTGGACACGGGAGGGGCCGCGCCCTATAAATCCATCCCATCTCTTGCCCGGCTGATCCGCACCGGAACAGCCGTCGACACGAGGAGGGGTGACCGCCATGACGCCCAGACGGGCCGTCCCGGGCCGGGGGCGCGGGGCCCGATGACCGAGCTGATCACTGCGGTGGAGGCGGTGGACGTGCGCTTCCCGACGTCGCGCCACCTCGACGGTTCCGACGCGATGAACCCGGAGCCGGACTACTCCGCCGCCTACGTCACGATCCGCACGAGCGACGGCGCGGCGGGCCACGGCCTGGCGTTCACCGTGGGGCGCGGCAACGATGTGGAGGTCGCCGCCGTGCGGGCGCTCGCGCCGCTGGTCACCGGGCTGCCGGTGGACGAGGTGCTGGGCGACCTCGGCGCGTTCTCCCGGCGGTTGACCGGGGACAGCCAACTGCGCTGGCTCGGCCCCGAGAAGGGCGTCATCCACATGGCCGCCGCCGGGATCGTCAACGCCGTGTGGGACCTGTACGGCAGGCGCGAGGGCAAGCCGGTGTGGCGGCTGCTGTCCGAGCTGTCCCCGGAGCGGCTGGTCGACCTGGTCGACTTCCGCTACCTGCGCGACGCCCTGACCCGCGACGAGGCGCTGGACATCCTGCGCCGCGCCGAGCCCGGCCGGGCCGAGCGCACGGCCCGGCTGCTGCGCGAGGGCTACCCCGCCTACACCACGACGCCGGGCTGGCTCGGCTACGACGACGAGAAGCTGGTGCGGCTGTCCACCGAGGCGGTCGCCGACGGGTTCACCCAGATCAAGCTCAAGGTGGGCGCGGACCGCGCGGCCGACGTGCGCCGCCTGCGCCTGGCCCGCGAGGCCGTCGGACCGGACGTCCGCATCGCGGTGGACGCCAACCAGGCGTGGGGCGTGCCGCAGGCGATCGAGTGGATGTCCGCGCTGCTGCCCTACGACCCGTACTGGATCGAGGAGCCCACGTCGCCGGACGACATCCTCGGCCACGCCGCGATCCGCCGCGCCCTGGGCACGGTGAAGGTGGCGACCGGCGAGCACACCCACAACCAGGTGATGTTCAAGCAGTTGCTCCAGGCCGAGGCCATCGACGTCCTGCAACTGGACGCCAGCCGCACCGCGGGCGTCACGGAGAACGTGGCGATCCTGCTGCTCGCGGCCAAGTTCGGCGTGCCGGTGTGCCCGCACGCGGGCGGCGTCGGGCTGTGCGAGATGGTGCAGCACCTGGCGATGTTCGACTACGTGGCGGTCAGCGGCACCACCGAGGACCGCGTCATCGAGTACGTCGACCACCTGCACGAGCACTTCACCGACCCGGTGCGGGTCCGCGGCGGCCGCTACCTCGCGCCGACCGCGCCGGGGCTGAGCGCCGAACTGCGCCCGGAGTCGATGCGCGACCACCGCTACCCCGACGGCCCGGTGTGGCAGGGGGAGGCCACCGCATGACCACCGCGGCACCCCACCCGACCACCGCCCGACACGCGACCACGACGTCCCCGCACGAGGGGACCACCGCGGCATCCGACGGGTCGACCGAACCGAACCGGACACCCGACCACCGCCACCCCGCCCGGCACGGAAAGGCCACCGCATGAGCACCGCCGAGTTCGCAGGGCTGACCGCCGTGGTGACCGGCGGCGCGTCCGGCATCGGCCTGGCGACCGCACGGCTGCTCGCCGCGCGCGGCGCGCGGGTCGCCTGCCTCGACCTCGCCCCCGAGGGCGTGCCGGAGCCCCTGGTCGGCCTCCGCGCCGACGTGACCGACGACGACTCCGTGCGGGCCGCCGTCGAGGAGGTCGTGCGCCGGTTCGGCGGGATCGACGTCCTGGTCAACAACGCGGGCATCGGCGCGCAGGGCACGGTCGAGGACAACCCGGACGACGAGTGGCTGCGGGTGTTCGACGTCAACGTGTTCGGCATGGTGCGCACCACCCGCGCCGCCCTGCCGCACCTGCGCCGGTCGAGGAGCGCGGCGATCGTCAACACCTGCTCCATCGCGGCGACCGCCGGCCTGCCCGACCGGGCGCTGTACTCGTCCACCAAGGGCGCGGTGCTGTCGTTCACCCTGGCCACCGCGGCCGACCTCGTGCGCGAGGGCATCCGGGTCAACTGCGTGAACCCCGGCACCGCCGACACGCCGTGGATCGGCCGCCTGCTGGCCCGCGCGGCCGACCCGGAGGCCGAACGCGCGGCGCTCGACGCCCGGCAGCCGATGGGCCGGCTCGTGACCGCGGACGAGGTCGCCGCCGCGATCGCCCACCTGGCGAGCCCGCTCGCCGGCGCCACCACGGGCACCGCGCTCGCCGTCGACGGCGGCATGAGCGGTCTGCGCCTGCGCCCCCGAACCTGACCCGCCACCGGTCGAAGACCGCTAGGAGGACCGCCGTGAAGACCAGCACCCTCGCCGGCGCCTGCCTCGTCGCCCTCACCGCCCTGCTCGGCGCGTGCGGCGGCCCCGGGCAGGGCGCGGGCGGCGCACCGGTGATCGGGGTCGACTACCCCCGTTCGGACACCGACTTCTGGAACTCGTTCATCGAGTACACGCCCGGCGCGGCGGCCGACGCCGGGCTGGAGCTGAAGACCACCAACTCGCAGAACGACGTGGCCAAGCTGACCGCGAACGCCCAGGCGTTCATCAGCCAGGGCGTCAAGGGCGTCGCGTTGGCGCCCCAGGACACCGCCGCCATCGCGCCGACCCTCGCGCAACTGGAGGCGAAGAAGATCCCCGTCGTCACCGTGGACACCCGTCCGGACACCGGCAACGTGTTCATGGTGGTGCGGGCGGACAACCGGGCCTACGGCGAGAAGGCGTGCCGGTTCCTCGGCGCCAAGCTCGGCGGCCAGGGCAAGGTCGTGATGCTCCAGGGCGACCTGGCCTCGATCAACGGCCGCGACCGCACCGAGGCGTTCAACGAGTGCATGAAGGCGAACTACCCCGGCATCACGGTCTTCGGCGAGGCCACCAACTGGGACGGCGCGGTCGCCGCGCAGAAGCTCCAGACCGACCTCACCGCCCACCCGGACATCAGGGGCGTCTACATGCAGTCGAGCTTCGCGCTCGCGGGCACGTTGCAGGTGTTCAAGCAGAAGGACCTGCTCGTGCCGCCGGACGACCCCCGGCACGTGTTCGTCGTGTCCAACGACGGCATCCCCGAGGAGCTGAAGAACATCGCCGAGGGCCGGATCGACGCCACCGTCTCGCAGCCGGCCGACCTGTACGCGAAGTACGCCGTCGAGTACCTCAAGGCCGCGATCGACGGCAGGACGTTCGGCCCCGGCCCGACCGACCACGACAGCACGATCATCCAGGTGCGCGAGGGCGTGCTGGAGGACCAGCTCTCCGCGCCGCTGGTGACGGCCGACGGCGGCACCTACGACGGCGTGCCGAGCGTCAGGCACGACGACCGGTCGCTGTGGGGCGCGAAGACCGGCTGACCCGGAAGGCGGCACGCGAGATGACCACCACCGCACCCGTCGCCGAGGCGGCGGGCATCACCAAGCGGTTCGGCTCCACGGTCGCGCTCGACTCGGCCGGCATCAGGGTCGAGGCCGGGCAGACCCACGCCCTGGTCGGGCGCAACGGGGCGGGCAAGTCGACCCTGGTGTCCATCCTCACCGGGCTCCAGGCGCCGGACGCGGGCACGGTCGCGTTCGGCGGCGAGCCCGCGCCCCGGCTCGCCGACCGCGACGCGTGGCGCCGGCGGGTGGCGTGCGTCTACCAGAAGTCCACGATCATCCCCGACCTGACCGTGGCGGAGAACCTGTTCCTCAACCGCTACGACCGCGGCCCGACCGGGCTCATCAGGTGGAAGGCGCTGCACGCCAAGGCGCGCGACCTGCTGGAGACGTGGTCGGTGGACGTGGACGTGCGCACGCCCGCCCGCGAGCTGGACGTCGAGCGGCGGCAGTTCGTGGAGATCGCCCGGGCGTTGTCGTTCGGCGCGCGGTTCATCGTGCTCGACGAGCCGACCGCGCAGCTCGACGGCGCGGCCATCGCCCGGTTGTTCACCCGGATCGGCGAACTCCAGCGGCAGGGCGTGACGTTCCTGTTCATCAGCCACCACCTCCAGGAGGTCTACGAGATCTGCGACACCGTCACGGTGTTCCGCGACGCCCGGCACGTCCTGACCGCCCCGGTGGCGGACCTGCCGCGGGCCGACCTGGTGGCCGCGATGACCGGTGAGGCGGCCGTCGCGGCGCGCGGCGCCCGCCGCGCCCCCGTGACGCCGAGCGGGGCGGACGCGCTGGAGGTGGACGGGATCTCGCTGGCCGGCCGCTACCGCGACGTGTCGTTCCGGGTCCGGCCGGGCGAGGTGGTCGGCCTGGCGGGCGCGGCGGGCAGCGGCCGGATCGAGATCGCCGAGACCGTGGTGGGGCTGCGCCGCGCCGACACCGGCACCGTGTCGATCGCGGGCGTGCGGCCGCGACCGGGCAGCGTGCCGGCCGCGCTCCGGGCGGGCGCGGGGTTCGTGCCGCAGGACCGCCACCACCAGGGGCTCGTGCCGCAGATGTCGGTCGCGGACAACGCGACCCTGACCATCCCGGAACGGCTCGGCCGGGCCGGTTTCCTGGACGGTCGCCGCCGCGACGCCATCGCCCGCACGATGATCGACCGGCTGGCGATCAAGACGCCGGGGCCGGAGCTGCCGGTGTCCGGGCTGTCCGGCGGCAACCAGCAGAAGGTCGTCCTGGCGCACGCCCTGGCGGGCGACCCGAAGGTGCTGGTGCTGATCAACCCGACCGCCGGCGTGGACGTGCGGTCCAAGGAGTTCCTGCTGGACAAGGTCGAGGAGGTCGCCGAGGGCGGCGCCGGCGTGGTGGTGGCCTCGGACGAGCTGGACGACCTGCGCATGTGCGACCGCGTCCTGGTGGTGTTCCGCGGCCGGGTCGTCGCCGAGGTGGCCGCCGGCTGGCACGACCACGACCTGGTCGCCGCGATGGAGGGGATGGACCTCGATGCCTGAGACGACGACGGCGGCCGCGCCGGACACCGCCCGCCGGAGCGCCGGGGGCGGGCGCGTCGCCTTCGCCCGGCTGCGCGACTTCGCGCTGATCCCGGCCATCATCGTGATCCTGGTGGTCGGCCACCTGGTCAGCCCGGTGTTCCTCCAGGTGGACAACCTGGTCAACGTGCTCCAGACGATGTCCGAGATCGCGCTGCTGGTGCTCGCCCAGACCCTCGTGCTGATCGTCAAGAAGATGGACCTGTCCCTGGAGTCCACGGTCGGCATCGCGCCCGGCGTCGCGGCGTGGCTGACCGTGCCGGTCGGCGCGGGCCACGGGCTCGGCCTGCTGCCCGGCGGCTGGTCGGTGCCCGTGACGCTGGCCGTCGGCGTGCTGATCGGCGTGGTCAACGCCCTGTTCATCATCCGCTTCGGGCTCAACGGGTTCATCGTGACGCTCGGCATGCTCATCGTGCTGCGCGGCATCCTGACCGGCATCTCCGGCGGCCAGACGTTCTTCCAGCTCCCGGAGTCGATGCTCTACCTCGGCACGGCGCAGTGGCTGGGCGTCCCCGCCTCGGTGTGGGTGTGCCTGGCGCTGTTCGCCGCCGGGATGGTGGTGCTCGGCTCCACCACGTTCGGCCGGTCCCTGTACGCGATCGGCGGCAACGTGGACGCGGCCAAGGCGGCGGGCATCCGCACCGACCGGGTGCTGTGGATCGTCCTCGTCGGCGCGAGCGCGCTCGCCGCGCTCAGCGGGCTGCTGCTGTCGGGGCGGCTGGCGTCCGTCGCGTCCGCGCAGGGCACCGGCTACATCTTCACCGTGTTCGCCGCGGCCGTCATCGGCGGCATCAGCCTCAACGGCGGCAAGGGGTCGATGTTCGGCGCGTTCACCGGCATCCTGCTGCTGTTCCTGATCCAGAACGTGCTCACGCTCGGCGGCGTCCCCGCGCAGTGGATCGGCGCGCTCAACGGCGCGATCATCCTCATCGCCCTCGCGCTGTCCCGGGTGACCGGGGGCAAGGCCCAGGACTAGGTGCGGGTGGCCCGGGGCAGGGCGCAGGACCAGGTGCGGGTGGCCCGGGGCAGGGCGCAGGACCAGGTGCGGGTGGCCCGGGGGCGAGGTCCGCGCACCGTCCCGGGCTGCCGAAGGCAAGGCGCAGTCCCGCCCCCAGGGGGTCGGACCATGATCGCCGCCACATCCGGTGGACCTCGAGTCAGCTGGAGTTCCTAGCGTCGTCGGCGACGAGAGGAGAACCACCGTGACCATCCTGGTAACCGGCGCCACCGGGAACACCGGCCGCCACGTGGTGAGCGAACTGGTGCGGCGCGGGCAGCGGGTCCGCGCGCTGACCCGCGACCCCGGGGCGGCCCGGCGGAAGCTGCCCGCCGGCGTGGAACTGGCGTCGGGCACGCACACCGAGCCCGACGCGCTGGCCGACGCCCTGACCGGCGTCACCGCGCTGCACATCACCGTGGCCTCGGGCTTGGCCGAGGTCGGCGCGGACCTGGTCCAGCGCGCGGTGGACGCGGGCGTGCGGCGGATGACGGTGCTGTGGGGCGGGTACGTCGGTCCGACCGAGCAGGCCGTGGCGGACTCCGGGGTCGAGTGGACGCGCCTGGAGGCGCAGGAGTTCATGTCCAACACCCTGACCTGGGCCGACTCGATCCGGGCCGACGGCGTCGTGCGCGAGCCCCACGACCTGCCCAGCGCGCTCGTGCACGAGGCCGACATCGCCGCCGTCGCCGTGACCGCGCTCCTGGACGACGGCCACGCGGGCCGCGCCTACAACCTGACCGGCCCGCAGGCCCTGACCACGCGCGACCGGATCGCGGTGCTCGCCGCGGCCCTGGGGCGCGACATCGCGTTCGAGCGGATCACGCACGAGCAGGCCGTCGACCGGCTGACGGCCACCGGTGTCCCCCGCCCGGACGCCGAGTACGTCATCGGCTGGCACGCCTCCCCGCCCGCGGAGGCCGTCACGGTGGACGACACGGTCGAGCGGGTGCTCGGCCGCCCCGCCCGCACCTTCGCGCAGTGGGTCGCCGAGCACGTCGACCGCTTCCGGGGCTGACGCCGTGCGCCACACCGGCCGGTCGGCCCCGCCCCTGCCCGCAGCACACCGAACGAAGGAGTCCCGATCGTGGACAGTCCACTCGACCGCAGGCGGTTCCTCGCCGCGAGCGCCCTGACCGCCGGCGGCGCCGCGTGGCCCGGCCTGCTGCCCGCGCGGGCCGACGCCGCCGCGCCGCCGCTGCCCCTGCCGACGCGCGGCATCCACGACACCGCGCCCGCCGCGTCCTGGACGGACGGCTTCCTCACCGGCAACGGCGAGTACGGCGCGGTGGTCTACGGCGCGCCGACCGCCGAGACGGTGGTGCTCAACCACCACCGGTTCGTCCTGCCCAACGGGACGCGGTCCGTCACCCCTCCGGTGCTGTCGGGCCGGCTGGAGGCCGCCCGCACCAAGGCGCTGGCCGGCGACTACGCGGGCGCGAACCGGGACTTCGCCGCCGGGTGGTCGCTGCGCTGGACGCAGCCGTACCACCCGGCGTACGAGCTGCGGATCTCCACGCCCGGCATGACCACCGCGAACGACTACACCCGGACCACCGACTTCCGCACCGGGGAGGTCGCGTCCGGCTGGACGGACGGCAGCGGCACGTGGACGCGCCGCGCGTTCGTGTCGCGCCCGGACCGGGTCATCGTCCACGAACTGCGGCCGGCGACCGGCCGGACCGTCGACGCCACCCTGTCGGTCAACACCGCGCTGCCCGGCGTGCCCGCCACCGTGGGGTACGCGACGCGGGCGACCCTCGTCGGCGGCTCGGGCTACCTGAACCTGCGCGGCGCCTACCCGTCCGGGCAGGGCGCGTTCGGCTACGAGGGCGTCACCCGGGTCGTCGCCACCGGCGGCTCGGTCGCGGTGTCCGGCGCGACGGTCGTCGTGACCGGGGCGACCCGCCTGCTGCTGCTCACCAAGCTGGACCGGTACGAGTCGCCGGGCGGGTGGGACGCCGAGCCGCTGCACGCGGCGCTGGCGTCGATCGGGCCCGACTACGACGCGCTGCGGTCGCGCCACGTCGCGGTCCACTCGACGTGGTACGACCGCTCCCGGCTGGACCTGGGGGTGTCCGAGGCCGACCGGGCGTTGCCGACCAGCGCGTTGATCGCGCGGCAGAACGCCCGCCGCGACGTCCTGGACACCGCGTTGCTGGAACGGCTCTACGACTCGGGCCGCTACCTGTTCCTCAGTTCGAGCGGTGTCCTGCCGCCCCGGCTGACGGGCATCTGGGCGGGTTCGTGGAACGCCGCGTGGGCCGACGACTTCACCACCGACGCCAACGTCAACCTCCAGGTGGCGGGCGGCAACGTGCTGGACCTGCCGGAGGCCATGGAAGGCTACTTCACGCTCGTGCTGGGCCAGCTCGCCCACTGGCGCGCCAACGCGCGCAACCTCTACGGCGCCCGCGGCTTCCTCGCGCCGTCGCGCACCGACGGCGAGTACGGCCACATGCTGCACTTCAACGGCGCCGACTTCCCCGGCCACACGTGGACCGGCGGCGCGGACTGGCTGCTGCAGCCGCTGCTGGAGCACTACGAGGTGACCGGCGACCAGGCGTTCCTGCGCGACCGGCTCGGGCCCGCCCTCCTGGAGCTGGCGCTGTTCTACGAGGACTTCCTCACCCGCACCGACCCGAGCGGCAGGGTCGTGTTCGTGCCGTCGTTCTCGATGGAGAACACGCCCGGCAACACCGGCGTCGCCTTCTCGGTCAACGCCACCGGCGACGTCGCCGCGGGCCGGCACGCGCTGCGCGCCGCCGTGGCCGCCGCGACCGCGCTCGGCGTCGAGCAGGGGCCCGGCCAGGGCGTGCAGCGCTGGACTGCGCTGCTGGCCAAGCTGCCCGACTACCGGGTCAACGCCGACGGCGCGCTCGCCGAGTGGTCGTGGCCGTCGCTGTCCGACCGCTACAACCACCGCCACGTGCACCACCTTTACGGCGCGTGGCCGCTGCACGAGATCAACCCCGAGGAGCGGCCCGACCTGGTCCGCCCCGCGCTGCGCGCGTTGGAGCTGCGCGGCGACGAGAACACCTCCGCGCACGGCAGCCTGCACCGCGCCCTGGCCGCGGCCCGGCTGAAGGACGGCGAGAAGGTGTACGCCAACCTGCGCAAGATCCTCGGCAACAACATGGTCTTCCGGTCGCTGATGACCTCGCACAACCCGAACCTGGACATCTACAACGCCGACGCCGCCCACGCGATCCCGGCCGTGCTGGCCGAGGCGCTGGTGTACTCGCGGCCGGGCGTGCTGGAACTCCTCCCGGCCCTGCCCGCCCGGCTGCCGACGGGCACGATCACCGGCGTGCGGGCCCGCGGTCGGATCCACGTCCACAGCCTGTCGTGGGACCTGAACGCGCGGACGGTCACGCTCTCGGCCACGTCCGCCGTGCCGCAGGACGTCACCCTCATCAGCCGGCGCGGGATCACCTCGGTCACCGGCGCCGCGCGGCTGACCGCGTCACCGCTGGGCTCGCACGCGCGGGTCCTGTCGATGGCGGCCGGGCAGCGCGTGGACCTCACCGTGGGGCTGCCGGCCACCACCTACTACCGCGTGGTCAACCGGCGCAGCGGGAAGGTGCTCGACGCCTACGGCGGCGGCACGGCCGACGGGGTCAAGGTGATCCAGTGGACGTGGTCGGGCAGCGCGAACCAGCAGTGGCAGCTGCTGCCGAACGACGACGGCTCGTTCCGGTTGGTCAACCGCAACAGCGGGCGGCTGCTCAACAGCCCGGGAGGCTCGGCGCAGGGGGCGCAGCTCGACCAGTGGGCGGACACGGCGAGCGACAACCAGTGGTGGCGGCTGGTCGACGCGGGCAGCGGCCACCACCGGCTCGGCAACGTCCGCAATGGACTGTGCGCCGACGTCGAGGGAGGCTCGACGGGCGACGGCGCGCGCGTCGTCCAGTGGACGGACAACGGGGGCGCCAACCAGCACTGGCAACTGGTCCCGCTGTGACTCCCGGTCCGGGGGGGGGCGCCCCCGGCGCCGGCCCCGGCCTGAGCGCGCGGTGTTGTTGGCGGGGGCGTGCAACGAAAAGATCAAACATCACCCCCCCCCCGGCGCGCGGCGC
>NZ_JBHYXZ010000146.1:19854-20605 GCF_042752395.1 Actinosynnema sp. NPDC059335
AAGGGGGGCCCACACCCACCAGGGTAATGTGCCCCGGGGTTCACCCCGGCGCCGGGGGGCCCCCCGGGGCCCCCCCCGCGAACAGGCGTCGGTGGTTCTCGGTCGGCGTCAGCAGTCGTACCAGTGACCCGTCCACCCGCCGGAGGGCGTGTAGTCCTGGCACCAGTAGCCCGTGCCGTCGGCGACCCACACCCCCGCAGTGCGAGAGCCGGTGCTGGTGTTCTCGTAGAAGTGATCCCGGGTGTCGTCCGCACGACCGTTGCCCGGCATCATCTGCCACCCGCCCGATCCTGGCCAGGCGTGCCAGATCGTGCGGTCCGGAGCGATGCCGAAGCACTCGTCCCCCGTGGTAATCCAATCGACGTAGACGACCGAGGAACCATCCCTGAACGTTCCCGTGTAACCGAAGCACGTGTAGTTCCACGACAGGGCGTCGACTTCACGGTCTCCAGCCGACTTCGCGGCCGCGGCCGCCCCGGACCGCGCAGTCGCCACGCCTCCCACCCCGAGCAACAGGACGACGACCGCCGCCACTCCCGATAACAACCGCAACGTGTGCCTGGTCACCGGCTCCCCCTCCGTCGGCACGAGCACGCCGATGCTGGCACGGTGCGGCTAAACGACTGCTAAACCCGCGAGTCGCAGGGCTCTGTGTCGAACCGCAGGGCGCACGAGCCGCCGACGGCGGGTGGTCGCCATCGTTCGACCGGTACGCCGACTCCCCGAACCCGTCCGCCGCGCGACCCCGGAG
>NZ_JBHYXZ010000147.1:0-20604 GCF_042752395.1 Actinosynnema sp. NPDC059335
CGCCCCCAGTGGGCGCCGGGCGGCGGGGTCGCCGGGTCACGCCAGCGCGCACTCCGTCGCGGTCACCGCCGCCGGCCGCGGCACGGTGGTCGAGGCCGGCGGGCGGACGCCCGACAGCCAGCCCTCCAGCGCGGCGAACGCCGACCGGTGGCACGGCGTCAGCGGGCGCAGGCGGTCCGGGAACGCGTCGTACAGCGAGTCCACGTGCGTGCCGCCCTCGATCCGGTAGTAGCGGAACAGGGCGTCGCGGCCCGCCCGGCGCACCATGTCCGCGTACACGTCGGAGTCGCGGGTGATCGGCAGCAGCACGTCCAGCGTGCCGTGCAGGGTGAGCAGCGGCTTGCCGATCCGCCCCGTCAGCGCGATCCGCTCGACCGCGCGCTGCGCCGCCGGCCGGGACGCGTAGTCGTAGTCCGCGTCGCACAGCGGCGTGCCGGGCGCGCAGAACGGCGTCCCCGCCTCCAGGTCGCCGTCCCAGGCCGGGTCCAGCTCCTCGCGGTAGATCCGCTGCGTCAGGTCCCAGTAGTACTGGTGGTGGAACGGCCACAGGAACTCCGACTCGGCGGGGAACCCGGCCGCCACGACCGCCGCCTTGTCGCCGGTGGCGTAGCCCTTCAACGCGGGCGGCAGGAACGTCAGCAGGTTCGGGCCCCGCGCCGTCCACAGCGTGCCCTCCCAGTCCACGCCGCCGTCGTACAGCTCCGGCCGGTTCTCCAGCTGCCACCGCACCAGGTAGCCGCCGTTGGAGATGCCGGTGGCCAGCGTGCGCGACGGCGGCCGGCAGTACCGCTGCGCCACCACGGCCTTCGCCGCCCGGGTGAGCTGGGTGACCCGGTGGTTCCACTCGGCGATCGCGTCGCCCGGCCGCGTGCCGTCGCGGTGGAACGCCGCGCCGGTGTTGCCCTTGTCGGTCGACGCGAACGCGTACCCGCGCGCCAGCACGAAGTCGCTGATCGCCCGGTCGTTGGCGTACTGCTCGCGCACGCCCGGCGAGCCGGTCACGACCAGGCCGCCGTTCCAGCGCTCCGGCAGCCGGATCACGAACTGCGAGTCGTGCGCCCAGCCGTGGTTGGTGTTGCCGGTCGAGGAGTCGGGGAAGTAGCCGTCCACCTGCGTGCCCGCCACGGGCGTCGGCGCGGGCAGGCCCGCCGGGGTCAGCCCGGCCCAGTCGGCCGGGTCGGTGCGGCCGCCGGCGGTGGACAGGTCGGCGAGGTGGGTCAGTTCCTGGTGCTCGGCACCCGGAACGCGCAGGGGACCGCATCCGTGGGCGGACGCGGGAACGGCCTGCGCCGTCGTCGCGAGGAGCGCTGCGATCAGCGGAACGGCGATGTTCACCCGAGGCACGGTAGGACCGCGGGGCGCGGCGCGGAATGGCTCCGGTCGCCATGGCCACCGGGGCGGATGTGGTGCGTGAACCCATCCGCGACGCACCTGCGAGTGACCCTCACAGGGGTGGTCGGTACAGCACCGAGTCACCCCGCACGGTCACCGGCCCGACCACCGGGTCGGGTGACTTCGCCTGGTGCGCGATCGCGGCACGGGACGCCGTCACGACCGCCCGAACGGCCCTGTGACGGCCGGTCGGCGGGTGCGCGGCGTGGCGTCTCGCCCGGCGGTGGCGACCTTGAGTCGCACGATCGGTGCGTTTCGACGCCCTCGGCCGGGGTAGCTGAAACGACCCAGTGAAGTTCGCACTGCCAGGTGATTTACGTTCACCCGGCGTGAGGTGTCTGCTTCCGGGGTGACTGAGCAACGGCGCTCTACGCGCACTGACCAGGAGTGGGACCTGATCCGGCGCATCCAGAACCTGGCCCACCGGGCCGAACGCACCGCGTTCGACCACTCCAACCTCGTCGGTCCGCCACCGTCCCAGCAGCACTTGGACATCCTGGCGGAGATCCGGGCGCTCACCGAGCAGGCGGTGGCGCAGCGGATGCCCAGACCGTCCGCGCTGCCCCGCCAGGCCGAGCCGGTCGGCGAGCGGAAGGTCTCCGCACCCCTCCGCTGACCGCGTGCGCGGGCCGGGCCTGACTCCCGGCCCGCGCACCCGGCGCGGCTAGCGGCGCCGGACGAGCTTCACCAACCCCTTGAACGTCTCCTCCAGGCCGGACGAGAACGGGTTGTCGTTGACCAGGTAGGTCCAGGTGGTGTTCGGGCGCTTGACGCCCGCCTCGGCCAGGTGCGCGCCGTCGGCGTCGATCGTCACCTTGGCGAAGGTCTCCTCGGCCTCGTCCCACGCGTCCGGAACGATCTTGTGGTAGGCCGGGATGGCCTCCCGGTGGAACTCGTCGAGCGGGTTCTGCCGCGCCAGCGCCCGCAGGTGGATGCCCTCCCGCAGGTCGGTCAGGAACTGCAGGTGGTCGCTCCACCGCTGGTCGAGGTGGTGCAGCGCGATCAGCCGGGCCGCCTTCACCTTCACCTGCTCGTCCAGGTCCTTGAGCTCGTGCGCCTTGTCCGGCTTGCGCTCGGACAGCTCCCGCCACGCGAGGTCGGTGCGCAGCAGCTTGTCCCGGTACTCCAGCAGCAGTTGGCGCTGGTGCTCGATCAGCTTGTTGTACCGCCAGGTGTTGCGGTGGATCTCCAGGTGCACGCCCTCGGCCACGCGCTGCGCGTGCTCGACGGTGTGCAGCGTGCCGGAGTCGGTGATCCGGCCGTCCTCGTCCACCTCGGCGGGCTCGTCGTGGTCGGGCACGTACTGCGTGACCAGGTCGTCCTGCAGCGAGGAGAAGAACACCGAGCCGCCGGGGTCGCCCTGGCGGCCCGCGCGGCCGCGGAGCTGGTCGTCCAGCCTGCTGCTGGAGTGCCGGCCGGTGCCGATCACGTAGAGGCCGCCCAGCTCGGCGATGCGCTCGTGGTCGGTCGACTCGTGCCCGCCGAGCCGGATGTCCGTGCCGCGGCCCGCCATCTGGGTGGACACGGTGATCCGCTCGAACGACCCCGCGTCGGCGATGATCGCCGCCTCCTCGGCGTCGTTCTTCGCGTTGAGCACCACGCACTCCAGGCCCGCCTCGGCGAGCTTGCGGGACAGGCGCTCGGACTCGGCCACGTCCAGCGTGCCGACGAGGATCGGGCGGCCGGTCTCGTGCACCTTCTCGATCTCGGCGACGATCGCGGCTTCCTTCTGCTCCAGCGTCGTGTAGAGCCGGGGCGCCTCGTCCTCCCGGATGGTCTCCACGTTCGGCGGGATGACCAGGACCTCGAGCTTGTAGAAGTCGCGCAGCTGCTCGGCCACGGCCACCGCCGTGCCGGTCATGCCGCACACCGTCGGGTAGCGGCTCAGCAGGGCCTGCACGGTGATCGAGTCCAGCACCTCGCCCGCGTCCGTGGTGGCCACGTTCTCCTTGGCCTCGACCGCCGCCTGCAGGCCGTCGGGCCAGCGCTGGAGCTTCGCGATCCGGCCGCGGGTGTCGTTGATCAGGTGTACCTTGCCGTCGCGGACGATGTAGTCCACGTCCCGGTGCAGCAGCACCTGGGCGTGCAGGGCCACGTTGACCTTGCTCAGCGTGGTGGACACGTGCTCGTCGGAGTACAGGTCGATGCCGCCGAGCGCCCGTTCGACCAGCTCGCTGCCCGCGCCGGTCAGGTAGACGTTGCGCTCCTCGTCGTCGATCTCGAAGTGCAGGTCGCGGCGCAGCCGCTTGACCAGGTCGGCCAGGGCCGGGTCGACCGCCGGGCCGGCCGTGGAGCCCGCCAGGACCAGCGGCACGCGGGCCTCGTCCACCAGCACCGAGTCCGCCTCGTCGACCAGGGCGACGCGCGGCTCGGGCACGATCAGGTCGCCCTCGTCGGTGGCCAGCCGGTCGCGCAGCACGTCGAAGCCGATCTCGGAGACCGACGCGTACATGACCTCGGCCTGGTAGGCGGCGCGGCGCTCCTCCGGCTTGGAGCTCTGGTTGATCCAGCCCACGCTCACGCCCAGCAGCGCGTACAGCGGGCCCATCCACTCGGCGTCGCGCTGGGCGAGGTAGTCGTTGACCGAGACCACGTGCACCTGGTCGCCGCGCAGCGCGAAGCCGGCCGCGGCGATGGCGCCGGAGAGCGTCTTGCCCTCGCCGGTGGCCATCTCGACCACGTGGCCCTCCAGGAGGCCGAGCGCGCCGAGGATCTGCACGTCGAACGGGCGCAGGCCGAGCGCGCGGTCGGCGGCCTCGCGGCCGAGCGCGCAGACCTCCACCAGCTCGGCGCGGCCGAAGTCCGTTTTGTCCCGCAGTGCGGCCGCCGCGGCGGTCAGTTCCTCGTCGCTGAGCTTCCCCACGCGCTCGGCCTGCTCGTTCACCTCGTCGAGCAGCTTCCGGTAGGGCGTGAGGTCGGCGGAGCCGGGCTTCTGCGCGAACCGGCGCAGCCGCTGCTTGAACCGTCCCAGGAGAGTGGTCACGGCACCGCAACGTACGGCAAGCGCGCAACGTTCCGCACGTCACCCGGTTGACAATTCACTCCTGGTCGACGCCCTCGGCCGGTGTTGCTACTCATCGTCACCTCGTTCGCGGTCGGTCCCCCTGTGGGGGAAGGGGTGTGCCCGATCGGGGATACCCCTTCCCCCGTGAGATCGCGGTCAGGACCGGTGGGTCTCCCGCAGCCCGAGCACCGACCCGAGCGTCACCAGCGCCATGACCAGCAGGAACGCCGACACCGACGCCGACGTGCCGGTCGCCGCCAGCAGCGCCGTCATGACGACCGGCGAACCGCCGCTGACCAGGATCGACGCCAACTGGTACGCCAGGGACGCGCCGGAGTAGCGCACCCGCGGCTCGAACAGCTCCGCCAGGTACGCCGCCACCGGCCCGTAGACCAGGCTCGACGCGATCCCGGACACGGCCAGCGCGACGAACACGAGCCCGAGCGACCCGGTGTCGATCAGCCAGAAGTACGGGAACGCCCACACGGCCATCGCCACCGCGCCAGCCACGATCGGCGGCCGCCTGCCGTGCCGGTCCGACCACCGGCCGGCCAGCAGGATCACCGGCACGCTGAGCAGCGACGACACCAGCGTCACGACCAGCACGGAGTTCCGCGCCAACCCCAGCTCCCGGGTCGCGTAGTCCAGCACGCCCGCGATGCTGACGTAGAACACCGCGTTGGACGCGAACATCAGCCCCGCGCCGAGCACCACCGGCCGCCGGTGCCTGCGCAGCACCTCCTTCAGCGGCGCGGGCGGCGGCCCGGACGGACGTTGGGCCTGGATCTCCCGGAACACCGGGCTGTCCTCGATCTTGAGCTGGATGAACAGCACCACGGGGAACAGCAGCGCGCTCGCCAGGAACGGCACCCGCCACCCCCACGCGGCGAACGAGGCGGCCGGCGCCACCGCGCCCACGACGAGGAACGCGACGTTGCCCAGGATCACCCCGAGCGGCACGCCGGCCTGCCCGAACGTGCCGGCGAACCCGCGCCGCCCCGGTCCCGCCGTCTCGGTCAGCAGCAGCACGACACCGCCCCACTGCCCGCCCACCGTGCGCCGCTCGGGGGGAGCGGTCGTGACCATGTGCGGAATCCCTTTCACCAGGTGTCCACGAACGGGCGTTTCTTGCCGGTCCCGGCCGGGGCGGGGTCGGGACCGGTGAGCAGGGTGGTGATCCAGCGCCGGGTGTCGGCCGGGTCGATCACGTCGTCGATCTCGAAGGCGGACGCCACGTTGAGCGCCTTGCCGTGCTCGTAGGCGGCCGAGACCATCGCCTCGAACACCTCCTTGCGCTGCGCCGGGTCGTCCACGGCGTCCAGCTCGCGCCGGTACCCCAGCCGCACCGCGCCCTCCAGCCCCATCGGGCCGAACTCGCCGCTGGGCCACGACACCGCGAACAGCGGCACCTTGAGGCTGCCCGCCGCCATCGCCTGCGCGCCCAGGCCGTACGCCTTGCGCAGCGCCACGAACCCGAACGGCACGTCGAGGTTCGCGCCGGTCACGAGCATCCGGGTCAGGCGCCGCACGCTCGCGGTGCGCTCGGCGTCCGGGCCGACCATGAACCCCGGCGTGTCGCACAGCGACACCACCGGCAGGTCGAACGCGTCGCACAGCCGCAGGAACCGCGCGGCCTTGTCGGCCGAGTCGGAGTCGATCGCGCCGCCGAGGTGGCCGGGGTCGTTCGCGAGCACGCCGAGCGGCCGGCCCTCGACCCGGACCAGCGCGGTGACGATGCCGCGGCCGAACCCCGGTCGCAGCTCCAGCACCGAGCCGGTGTCGGCGACGGTCTCCACCACGGACCGCACGTCGTAGGCGCGGACCCGGTTCTCCGGCACGAGGTGCCGCAGCCGGCGCTGGTCGGCGCACTCCCAGGAATCCGCCGGGCCCTGGAAGTACGACAGGTACTTCCTGGCCGCCGCGACGGCCTCGGCCTCGTCGGACACCAGCACGTCGATCACGCCGTTGGGCGCCTGCACGTCCACCGGCCCGATCTCCTCGGGCCGGAACACGCCGAGCCCGCCGCCCTCGACCATCGCCGGGCCGCCCATGCCGATGGTCGCGTCGCGGGTGGCGATCACCACGTCGCACGTGCCCAGCAGCACCGCGTTGCCCGCGAAGCAGCGGCCGGACGCGATGCCGACCAGCGGCACCAGCCCGGACAGCTTCGCGAACAGGTGGAACGCCAGGCAGTCCAGGCCGCTGACGCCGCCGTGGTCGGTGTCGCCCGGCCGGCCCCCGCCGCCCTCGGCGAACAGCACCACCGGCAGCCGCCGCTGCTCGGCCAGCGCGAACATCCGGTCCTTCTTGGCGTGGTTGCGCAGGCCCTGCGTGCCCGCCATGACCGTGTAGTCGTAGGACATCGCGACGACCTGGCGGCCGTTCACCCGGCCGACGCCCGCCACGAGCCCGTCCGCGGGCGTGCGCTCGACCAGCTCGTCCAGCGACCGGCGGCGGCGCTGCGCGGCGATGGCCAGCCCGCCGTACTCCACGAAGTCGTCGCACAGGTCGGCGATGTTCTCCCGGACCGTGCGGCGGCCCGCCGCGTGCCGCTTCGCCTCCGCCTCCGGGCGCGAGAAGTCGTGCCGCGCCAGCGCTTCCGCGAGGTCGGGGCGCACGTCGTCCAGGTCGGCCTCGACGGACTTCTCCTCGACCGCGACGTCCACGCCCTCGGCGAGCAGCGCGCCCTCCGCGACCGTGTCGCCGACCCCGACCAGCACGCGCGCGTCGCCGACCGGCACGACGTGCTGCATCTTCATCGCCTCCACGACGACCGTGCCGTCCTCGACCGCCACGACCGTGCCCCGCACGGGGGAGCGGGCCCCGGTGTCCTCGCGGGGCAGCGAGTCCACCAGGCCGGTGTGCGCCTTGAGGATGTCCGGGTGGTCCAGGAGCCCGCGCAGGAAACCGATGTTGGTCTTCGCACCGTCCACGGTGAACTCGTCCAGCGCGCGGCGGGCGCGGCGCAGCGCGGTGTCCGGGTCGTCGGCGTGCACCACGACCTTGGCCAGCAGCGGGTCGAAGTCGAGGCCCGCGCGGTAGCCCGCGGACGCGTGGGTGTCCACCCGCACCCCCGGCCCGGTCGGCGGGACGAACGCCGACAGCCGTCCCGTCGACGTGAGGCTCACGCGCAGTTGCAGCGCGCTGCCGCGCGGTGTGTGCGTCAGGTCCGGCTCCACCTCGGTCGCCAGCAGCAGTTGCGCGCGCACCAGGTCCAGCCCGGTGACCTGCTCGGTGACGGTGTGCTCCACCTGCAACCGCGGGTTGGCCTCCAGGAAGGCGAACCGGCCGTCCGGCGCGACCAGGAACTCCACCGTGCCCAGGCCCGTGTAGCGGACGGCCCGCGCGATCGCCGCCGCCGCGTCGTGCAGCGCGGACCGCAGGCCGGGGGACAGGTCGGGCGCGGGCGCGACCTCGACGAGCTTCTGGTGCCGCAGCTGCACCGAGCAGTCCCGGTCGCCCAGCACCGTCGTGCCGACGAGCTGCACCTCGACGTGCCGGGCCGGTTCCAGCAGCTCCTCCACGAACACCGTGCCGTCGCCGAACGCGGCCAGCGCCTCGGCCCGGCACCGCTGCACGGCGGGCGCGAGGTCGGCGAGCCGCCGCACCACCCGCACGCCCTTGCCGCCACCGCCGGCGACGGCCTTCACGACCACCGCGCCGTGCGCGCGGAAGAAGTCCTCGAACCCGTCCTCCGCGCCCGCGAGCACCGGCACGCCCACCTCGGTGGCCAGGGCGCGGGCCCGGTTCTTGTCGCCGAGCAGCTCCAGCACCTCCGGCGGCGGCCCGACGAAGGTCAGGCCGGCCTCGGCGCAGCGGCGGGCGAAGACGGCGTTCTCGGCCAGGAAGCCGTAGCCGGGGTGCACCAGGTCGCACCCGTCGGCGGCGGCGAGCACGGCGTCCACGTCCAGGTACGAGCCGCGCAGGCGGACCGCCCGGTCGGCGAACCGCCCGTGGGCGTCGTCGGAGTCGGTGACCAGGGCGACGGTCCGCCAGCCGAGGTCGGCGGCGGCGCGCAGCACCCGGACGGCGACCTCACCCCGGTTGGCGACGAGCAGCGTGGGCACGGGAACCTCCTGAGCGACCGCTTAGTATGTGACCGCGGTCGCATACTGGCACCTGCGCTTAGCGTTCGTCCAGAGGGAACCGATGCACCCACCGAGGCGTCCTTGCAGCGAGACGAGCCCGAGGGCGTGACCGAGAAGCAGGCCAGGAGGCACCACCGTGGTTTTCAAGAGGATGTTGCGCGCGTTCGGGGTCGGCGGTCCCACGGTGGACACGGTCCTGGCCAACCCGAACGTCCGGCCGGGCGAGCCGCTCGCCGGCGAGGTCCGGATCGCGGGCGGCGACCACGCCGCCGACATCGACGAGGTCAAGCTCTCCCTCGTCACCCGGGTCGAGGTGGAGAGCGGCGACAACGAGCACAACCGCACCGTCGAGTTCGCCCGCGCCGTGGTCGGCCGGCGCATCACCGTCGCGCCGGGACAGCACCTGGCGCTGCCGTTCCGGTTCCCCGTGCCGCCGGAGACACCGCTGACCGTCGTGCACGGTCAACACCTGCACGGCATGACCATGGGCCTGCGCACCGAGCTGGAGGTCCGCGGCGCGGTCGACCCCGGCGACCTCGACCCCGTGGCGGTGCACCCGCTGCCCTCGCAGGAGCACGTCCTGAACGCGTTCGGCGCGCTCGGGTTCCACTTCCAGCGGGCGGACAACGAGTCTGGGCGCATCCACGGCGTGCCGCAGCAGCTGCCGTTCTACCAGGAGATCGAGTTCCTGCCGCCGCGCCAGTTCCTCGGCAAGATCAGCCAGCTGGAGCTGACCTTCGTGACCGACCCGCACCGGCTGTACGTGGTGCTGGAGGCCGACCGCCGCGGCGGGCTGTTCCGCGCGGGCGGCGACACGTTCGGGCACTTCGCCATGTCCCACGATGAGGTGATCCGCACGGACTGGGCCGGCCTGCTGCACCAGTGGATGGACCAGGTGGCGGGCAGGCGTTCTGCCGGCGGTTACGGGCTGCACGGCGGTCACCGCGGCGGTCACCACGGCGGGGGAATCGGCGCCGGCGGCGTGGTCGCCGGGGCTGCGGCCGGCGTGTTCGGTGGGATGATGATGGGCGAGGCCCTCGACGAGATCGGGGACTTCTTCGAAGGCGACTAACCCGCAGGAGGCATCGTGGGCATCGGCGGTGTGATCAGCGCTCTGATCGTGGGTCTCATCCTCGGTTTGCTGGGCAAGCTCGTGGCGCCCGGCAAGCAGGCCATCCCCCTCTGGCTGACGATCATCGTCGGCATCGTGGCGGCGTTCATCGGCACGTTCATCGCCCGGGCGCTCGGCGTGGAGGACACCCCCGGCATCGACTGGATCGAGATCATCGTGCAGGTGATCATCGCCGCCATCGGCGTCAGCCTCGTGGCGGGGTTCTACGGCAAGAAATCCGTCCGCTAGGCCCGCGCCGGACCGCCGACCGGCCGACAGCCCGCCCCGGAGGGTCGAGGCAGGGGTCCTCCCACGAGGACCCCTGCCGTTCGTTCACCCGGTGGTCAGTGCACGTGACGCATGATCGTCCCCCCTTCCCGTCGCCGCCGCGCGTGAACGCCGGCGGCGTTGTCATCCCGTCGCCACGACGAGCCGTTCCAGGCCGCGCAGCGTGGCGTTGCGGTGGAACACCGGCTCCTCCACGAGCCGCGGCCCCCGGCGCGCCACGGCCGTCAGCACCGCCCGCGCCAGCACCAGGGCGAGCGTCGAGCCGGGGCAGGCGTGCGGCCCTCGGCCGAAACCCAGGTGCGGGTTCGGCCGGCGGTCCGGGCGCAGCGACCCCGGCTCGGTGAACACGTCCGGATCGCGGTTGGCCGCGCCGAGGAGCACGGTGACGGTCTCGCCCGCGCGGATCGGCCGCCCGGCCAGCTCGGTGTCCGCCACGCAGCCGCGCGCCTCGGCCTGCACCGGCCCCGCGAGCCGCACGAGTTCCTGCAGCGCCGCGTCCGGCACGCCGTCGGCGAACCGCTCCAGCGTCCCCGGTTCGTCCAGGCACGCGAGCAGCGCGTTGCCGAGCAGGCGGCTCGCCGACTCGTAGCCGGAGTGCAGGACGACGCGCAGCGAGTTGCGCAGCACGCCGTCGTCGACCCCGTCGTCGCGGTGCGCGGCGAGGAAGCCGATGATCCCGTCACGCGTGGGGTGGGCGAGCCAGTCACCGGTCAGCTCCGCCAGCTCGGCCCGCGCCCGCCGGCCCGGCGCCGCGGTCTCCGGGCGCAGCGCGTAGTCCATCGAGTCCACGATGGCCGAGGACAGCGCGGCGAAGGACGCGGTGTCGGGCGGGTCGGCGCCGAGCAGGTCGGTGACCGCCTCCAGCGCGAGCGGCACGGCGAAGTCGGCCATGAAGTCGAACGAGGGCCGGCCCGCCACCGCGTCGAGCCGGGCGTGGACGCGGTCCTCCACCCGGCGGGTGAAGCCCTCCCAGTCCCGGGCCCGGAACGCGGCCACGAGCAGCTTGCGCGCCGCGGTGTGCGCCGGCGGGTCGAGGGTCTGCACCGACAGCGCCGAGGGCGGGACGTCGTCGCCGATGCGGCGCCAGTCCGAGCAGAAGCACCCGGCGTCCAGCAGCACGGCGGCGCACGTCGCGTGGTCGGCCACCACCCAGGAGTCCAGCACCTCGCTGCGCCAGACCCGGTCGCGGCGGCGCACCGCCGACCACACCGTCTCCGGGTCCCGCAGGCCGCGGGGCGTGAGCAGGTCGGGCAGGGGGTCGTGCGCGACCGGCGTGCCGATGACCACGACGACCTCCCCGTGCCCGGGAGCCGCTGCGGTGCGGCCCTCCCCTCCCCAGGGTGCACGCCGATCCGGCGCGACCGGGTGACGGAACACCGCCATCACCCGATTCAACGACACCCGATCCAGCGACAGCGGTCCGTCGTCCCGGCCGCCCCGTCGACCGGACGACGCGATCGTGTGACAACCGCGGCGGGAGCCGTCCGCGGTGGCGGGACGCCCGGAGCACGGCCTTTCGTCGTGAGCGTTGAATTCGGGGTGCGTGAGCGTTGGACTCACGCGCCCCGAGTGTTGGACTCTCGCGCCGTGGGGGTTGGACTCTCGCGGTCGGTCAGGCCGCGCCCACCATGCGCAGCACCAGGTCGGCGTAGAGGTCGCCGATCTCGGCCGGCGTGCGGCGGCCCGAGGGCTGGTACCAGCGCGCCACGTCGATGCACAGCGACAACACCGCCAGGGTCGCCCCGCGCACGTCCGGCACGTCGAAGACCCCGGCCGCGACGCCGGTCTCGATCATCCCGCGCACCGCCGCCTCGATCCGCCGCCGCAGCGCGACCACCTCGGCCAGGTGCTCCGGCGTCAACGCGCTCAGCTCGTACTGCACGACGCGGGCCGTCGTGTGGTACTCCGCGTGCCACGACGCGAACGCCCGCACCGCCGCCGCGAGCCGCGCCACCGGCTCCGCCTCGGTCACGCCGGTCAGCACCGACAGCGACGTCGCGTGCCCGACCCGCGAGATGTGGAACAGCAGTTCCTCTTTGGACCGGTAGTGGATGTAGACGGCGGCGGGCGACATGCCGGCCTGCGCCGCGATGTCGCGGGTCGTCGTCGCGTGGTACCCGCGCACCGAGAACGCGGCCGCCGCGGCGATCAGCATCCGCCGCGCCGCCGGCGGCGTCACGGACGACCACGTCTCGTCCAGGAGCGCGAACTCACCACCGGTCGTCGTCACAGTCGACCCTCCTTGACACGAACCCGAACGATACCGCAGGCTAAGCAGACGCTTAGACCTAAGCAACCGCTTAGTATGGAGGATGCGAGAAGTGCGCCGCACGCTGTTCGAACCCGACCACGAGGCGTTCCGCGAGACCGCGCGGGCGTTCTGCGACCGCGTCCTCAGGCCGAACTACGAGCGGTTCGTGCACCAGCGCCAGATCGACCGCGACGTGTGGCTGGAGGCGGGCAGGCAGGGGCTGCTGGGGCTGGAGGTGCCCGAGGAGCACGGCGGCAGCGGCGCGAACGACTACCGCTTCAACGCGGTCCTGGGCGAGGAGCTGGCCAAGGTCAGCGCGGGCATGTCGTCCTGCCTGGGCATCCACGGCGACGTGGTCGCGCCCTACCTGGTGGACCTGTGCACCGAGGAGCAGAAGCGGCGCTGGCTGCCCCGGTTCTGCTCCGGCGAGCTGACCACCGCCATCGGCATGACCGAGCCCTCCGGCGGCTCCGACCTGGCCGCGCTGAAGAGCACCGCGGTGCGCGACGGCTCCGACTGGGTCCTCAACGGCTCCAAGACCTTCATCACCAACGGCTACTCCGCCGACCTGGTCGTGGTCGCCGCGCGCACCAGCCCGGAGAAGAAGGCCAAGGGCATCACCCTGTTCGCGGTCGAGACCGGCATGAAGGGCTTCGAGCGCGGCCGCAAGCTCGACAAGGTCGGCCAGCCCGAGTCCGACACCGCGGAGCTGTTCTTCGAGGACGTCCGCCTGCCGGCGGAGAACGTCATCGGCGAGGTCGACCGGGGCTTCATCCACATGATGGAACGCCTGCCGCAGGAACGGCTCGGCGGCGCGATCTCCAACCTCGCCCACGCCGAGCAGATCCTCCTGGAGACCATCGGGTACACCAAGGAGCGCAAGGCGTTCGGCCAGGCCATCGGTTCGTTCCAGCACAACAAGTTCACCCTCGCCGAGCTGGTCACCAAGATCGACGTGACGCAGGCGTTCCTGGACCGGTGCACCGACGCGCACACCCGGCGCGAGCTGACCGCCGTGGACGCGGCCAAGGCCAAGTGGTGGAGCGCGGACGTGCAGAACGACGTCATCGACGCGTGCGTGCAGCTGCACGGCGGCTACGGCTACATGACCGAGTACCGCGTGGCCCGCGCCTGGATGGACGCCCGCGTGACCCGGATCTGGGCCGGCTCCAACGAGATCATGAAGGAACTCATCGGCCGCGACCTCGGCCTCTAGACCCCAGGAGCACCGCCATGCCCGAGGCTGTCATCGTCGCCACCGCGCGGTCCCCGATCGGCCGGGCGCGCAAGGGGTCGCTGGTCGACCTGCGCCCCGACGACCTGGCCGCGCAGGTCGTCGCCGCCGCGCTCGACCAGGTGCCCGAACTCGACCCCGCCACGATCACGGACCTGCACCTGGGGTGCGCCGAGCCGCAGGACGAGCACGGCCAGAACATGGCCCGCCGCGTCGCCGTGCAGCTCGGCCTGGACACCCTGCCCGGCACCACGGTCAACCGGTTCTGCGCGTCCTCGGTGCAGACCGCGCGGATGGCGTTCCACGCGATCAAGGCGGGCGAGGGCCACGCGTTCGTCAGCGCGGGCGTCGAGTGCGTGTCCCGCTACCGCCACGGCGACCCGCACCTCAACCCGCTGTTCGACGAGGCCCGCGCGCGCACCGAGCGCACCGCCGGGACCAACGAGCCGTGGCACGACCCGCGCGAGGACGGCCTGCTGCCGGACTACTACATCGCGATGGGCCAGACCGCCGAGAACGTGGCGACCCTGCTGGGCATCGGCCGCCGCGACCAGGACGAGTTCGGCGTCCGCTCGCACAACCTGGCCGAGAAGGCCGTCGCGGACGGCTTCTACGACCGCGAGATCACCCCCGTGACGCTGCCCGACGGCACGGTCGTCGCCACCGACGACGGCCCGCGCCGCGGCGTCACCTACGACGCCGTCGCGGCGCTCAACCCGTCGTTCCGTCCACAGGGGACGGTCACGCCGGGGAACTGCTGCCCGCTCAACGACGGCGCGGCGGCCGTCGTCGTCATGAGCGACGTGCGGGCGCGGGAACTGGGCCTGACCCCGTTGGCGCGCATCGTGTCCACCGGCGTGTCCGGCCTCTCGCCGGAGATCATGGGCCTCGGCCCGGTCGACGCCACGAAGCAGGCCCTCGCGCACGCCGGCCTCACCATCGACGACATCGACCTGGTCGAGATCAACGAGGCGTTCGCGGTGCAGGTGCTCGGCAGCCAGCGCGCGCTCGGCATCGACATGGACAAGCTCAACGTGCACGGCGGCGCGATCGCCCTGGGCCACCCGTTCGGCTCCACCGGCGCCCGCATCATGACGACCTTGATCAACGGGATGCGCGCGCGGGACGCGCGGTTCGGGCTGGAGACGATGTGCGTCGGCGGCGGTCAGGGCATGGCGATCATCCTGGAGAGGCTGAGCTGAATGGGAATCCTGGACCGGTTCCGGCTGGACGGGCAGGTCGCGATCGTCACCGGCGCGTCCTCCGGCCTCGGCGTGGCGTTCGCGAAGGGCCTCGCCGAGGCGGGGGCGGACGTCGTGCTCGCCGCCCGGCGGGTGGAGCGGCTCAAGGACACCGCGCGGCTGGTCGAGGACGCGGGACGGCGCGCGCTCGTCGTGCAGGCGGACGTGGCGCAGCCGGACGACTGCCGCGAGGTGGCGCGGGCCGCCGCCGCGTTCGGCCCGGTGCGCGTGCTGGTGAACAACGCGGGCGTCGCGTCGGCGGTGCCCGCGTCCCGGGAGACGCCCGAGCAGTTCCTCGGCGTGGTCGACGTCAACCTCAACGGCGCGTACTGGATGGCGCAGGCCGCCGCGGCCGTGATGACCGACGGCGGCTCGATCGTCAACGTCTCCAGCGTCCTCGGCCTGGTGTCCGGCGGCCTGCCGCAGGCGGCCTACTCGGCGTCCAAGGCGGGCCTGCTCGGCCTGACCCGCGACCTGGCGCGGCAGTGGACGGGCCGCAAGGGCATCCGGGTCAACGCGCTCGCGCCCGGCTACTTCGCCTCCGAGATGACCGACCAGTACCCCGAGGGCTACCTGGAGTCGCACATCGCGCGGCTGCCGATGGGCCGCGTGGGCGACCCGGAGGAGCTGGCCGCGGCCGTCGTGTTCCTCGCGTCGGCGGCGGGCGGCTACACCACCGGCGCGACGTTCGTGGTCGACGGCGGCGTGACGTTGGGCGGCTGATCCCCCGGTTGTAACCCACCCGGGCGGCACGGCGATCTACCCTCGTGGGCAGGGGAGATCACCGACCGCACGGGGGAGTTCCGTGGTCGAGAGGAGCACGACCGAAGAACCCGGGTTGACCATCCTCGACCCGCCGAGGCCGGTGTTCCGGCGCAAGCGCTTCGTGCTGCCGTTCGCCGTGTCGGCGGGCATCGCGCTGGTCGGCGCGATCGCCCTGTTCGCGGCCGGCACGGTGACGCTGCCGTTCCAGCGGATCACCGTGGTGACCGCGATGATGGCGTCCAAGGCGGTGTACTTCCAGGACGCCGAGGTGCGGCGGATCCTGATGTCGCACGGCGTGGACGTGCGCGTCACCGACTCCGGCGGCTCGCGCGAGATCGCCCGCGACCGGCAGGACCGGGTGCGCGAGTTCGACTTCGTGATGCCGTCCGGGCAGGCGGCGGGCGAGCTGATCCGGGACCGCTTCGGCGGCCGGGTGTTCTACCCGTTCGCCAGCCCGCTCGTGCTCGGCGCGTTCCGCGAGTACGCGCAGGCCCTGGCCGCGCAGGGCATCGCGCGCGAGCAGCCCGACGGCCAGGGCCTGTACTACACCCTCGACCTGACCGCGTTCGTCCGGCTGTCCCTGGCCGCCGACGGGCCGCCGATGACGTGGGAGCGGCTGCGGCAGCCGGTGCCCAACCGCAACCGGATCGTCGCCCAGACGCCCAACCCGTGCGACTCCTACTCCGGCTCGGCGTGGCTCGGCCTGGTCGCCTTCGCGGCGAACGACTCCGCCGCCCCGACCGAGCAGGACGCGCTGGCCGTCGCCGCCACGATCAAACCGGTCTTCGAGATCGAGGGCCTGCACGGCTCCGGCATCGGCACCACGTTCTTCCACCCGGACGGCCGCACCACCGCCCCGGTCGGCGTGATGTACGAGCACCAGTACCTGGCCTACCAGCTCTCGGAGGTGGCCAAGCACGGTCGGGCCGACCGCGAACGGGTCCTGCTCTACCCCGACGCGCACCACCGCACGGAGCCGTGGCTGATCGCGTTCAGCCCGGCCGGCGAGCGGGTCGGCGAGCTGGTGCGCGCCGACCCGCGGCTGCGCCGACGCGCGCTGGAGCTGGGTTTCCGGCTGGACAACGAGGAGTCCACCGCGCTGAACGACCTGCTGAAGGACAAGGGGCTGCCGGAGCCGGAGCTGAGCCGCACCGAGGGCTTCCTGCCCAAGCCGCCCGAGCTGGAGGCCATGATCCGGCAGGTGGGCCGCTGCCCGGAGATCCGGGTGCCGCTGTGAGGCCCGCCCTGCTCCTGCTGCTGGCGGCCGCCGTGCTGGCGGGCTGCGCGACCGGCCCGTCGGAGCGGGTCACGCTGACCGTGCTGGCGAGTTCCGAGCTGGCCGACCTCGCCCCGGTGCTGGCCGACCTGCGCCGCGACACCGGGGTGGAGCTGAGGCTCGACCACCGCGGCACGGTGCGGGCGAGCGAGGACCTGGCCGCGGGCGTGGACCACGACCTGGCCTGGCTCGCCACCAACCGGTACCTGAAGCTGAAGGGGGCCGACCTGCCCCTGTCCACCAGCACGATGCTGTCGCCGCTGGTGGTGGGCGTGAAGGCGGGCAAGGCGGACGCGCTGCGCGGCGCGTCCTGGGCCGACGTGGCGAGCCGCGCGGCGGCGGGGGAGCTGCGGTTCGGGATGGCCGACCCGAGGGTGTCGGGCAGCGGGCTCGCGGCGCTGATCGGGGTGGCCACGGCCGCTGCGGGCACCGGCGCGGCCCTGCGGCCCGAGGACGTCGCCTGCGACAAGCTCCAGGGCTTCCTCGCCGGGCGGGTGTTCGGCGCGGACGGCGCGGCGGAGGTCGGGGACGAGTACGTGCGGCGGCAGGACGAGGTGGACGCCGTGCTCGCCTACGAGTCGACGGTGCTGTCGCTGAACGCGTCCGGGCAGCTCCGCGAACCGCTGGAGGTCGTGTACCCGCGCGACGGGATCGTGCTGTCCGACTACCCGCTGATGCTGCTGGAACCGGACAAGCGGGCCGCCTACGACCGGGTGGTGGAGTGGCTGCGCACGCCGTCCGCCCAGCGGGCGATCATGGAGCGCACTTACCGCCGTCCCGTCGACCCGCAGGTCGAGCGGGTCGAGGCGCTGCGCGAACCCCTCGGCACGGCGCTGTACTTCCCCGGCACGCAGGAGGTCGTGGACGCCCTGCTCGCCGCCTACGACCGGGCGGGCCGGCCGGCCCGGGTGGTGTTCGTGCTGGACCACTCGACGTCCATGGCGGGCGCGCGGATCGCCGGGCTGCGGGAGGCGTTCGCCACGCTGGGCCGCGCGGGCGGGTTCGACCGGTTCCGGGTCGGGGAGACGGTCGCGCTGGTGCGGTTCGCGGGGACCGTGCTGGAGGAGCGCGCCGTCACGGTGCGCGGCCCGGCCGACCTGGAGGCGCTCGCCGGCGCGTTGGCGTCCGCCGACCTGGCCGACGGCACCGCGATCTGGTCCGCGCTGGACCACGCCTACCGGGTCGTCGGCGACGGCGCGGTGGTGCTGATGACCGACGGCGAGAACAACGCCGGCATGAGCGCGGACGACTTCCTGGCCGCGTGGCCGACGCCGCCGGCGCGCACGTACGCGATCCGGTTCGGCGAGGCCGACCCGGCGGAGCTGGACCGGGTGGCGCGGGCGACCGGCGGGCGGGTCGTGGACGCGGGCGCGGGGTCGCTGCTGGAGGCGGTGAAGGAGATCCGTGGCTGTCGATAGGGCGTTGTGGTGGTCGGTGTGGTGGCCGTGGGCGGTCGTGTGGATCGTGACCGCGCTCGCGCTCGTCGTGGCCGCCGGGGTCGCCGTGTGGGCGTGGCGGTCCCGGCGCCGCTACGCGCCGCCGCGCGAGGCGCCCGGCCTGACGATCTACCTGCACGAGAAGTCCGTGATGGACCTCTACCAGGTCGGCCGGTACGGCGACGCCATGACCAAGGAGGTCGTGGACCGCGTCGGCGTCACCAAGGACGGCAAGATCGCGCTGAAGGGCCTCGACCTGGGGCTGGAGGGCGCGCGGACGTCCGGGCGCGAGGTGGTGAAGACCTACATCGAGCAGTACGAGCCGATCGCGGTGGTCGGCCTGCTGCTGGACGCGCTGGAGTCGGCGTCCGCGGTCGTGCACGTGGACCTGCGCGACCTGACCGTGCTGCGGAACGCGGCGTTGGAGCAGCACCTCCGGGAGGGCGACGCGGTGCGGCTGCGGCGGATCGACTCGTACGTGTCGGTGAAGGGCGTGTTCCGGGTGGCGTCCGACCGGGACGGCACGACCGTGTTCCTGGCGCCGTTCGGCGACCCGGACGACCCGGAGGAGGGGCCGCAGGTGCGGGTCGAGTGCCACCACACCGGGCTGCGCGACGACGTCGTGCCCGAGGGCGGGTTCCAGGCCCGCTGCCTGGGCAAGGTGCAGGCGTGGAAGGCGGACGCGCAGCAGCTGGTCATCCGGCCGATCGCCATGTTCCAGTGAGCGGGCGTGCGATGCTTGGCCCATGGCATCGGTACCGGAACGGCTGATCGACGCCGCGACGCGGTTGTTCGCCGCCAAGGGCTTCGACCGGGTCGCGGTGCAGGACATCGTGGACCTGGCGGGCGTCACCAAGGGCGCCATGTACCACTACTTCGGGTCCAAGGACGACCTGCTGCACGAGATCTACGGCAGCCTGCTGCGCATGCAGACCGAGCGGCTGGAGCACTTCGCGGCCGGGTCCGCGCCGGTGGCCGAGCGGCTGCACGCGGCCGCGGTCGACGTGGTGGTCACGTCGGTGGACAACTTCGACCAGGCGCGGGTCTACTTCCGGTCGGCCGACCACCTCGCCGAGGACAAGCGGCGGGAGATGCGGGCGGAACGGCGGCGCTACCACGAGCGGTTCCGGTCGCTGGTCGAGGAGGGGCAGGCGGAGGGCGTGTTCCGCGCGGACGTGCCCGCGGACCTGACCGTGCACTACTTCTTCGGCTCCGTGCACCACCTCGGCCAGTGGTACAGCGCGGACGGCCCGCTGTCGGCCAAGCAGGTGGGGCGGCACTTCGCCGACCTGCTGCTGGCGTCGCTGCGCCCCGTCCCGGGAGGAGACTCGTGAAGTCCGACCTGCACCGCTACCTGCGCACGGCGCGCGAAGCGCTGCTGTGGAAGCTCGACGGCCTGTCGTCCTACGACGTGCGCCGCCCGCTGACGCCCACGGGCACGAACCTGCTGGGCCTGGTGAAGCACCTGGCCGGGGTCGAGGTCGGCTACTTCGGCGACACGTTCGGCCGCCCGTTCGCCGAACCCCTGCCGTGGGCGGCCGAGGACGCCGAGCCGAACGCCGACATGTGGGCCACGGCCGAGGAGTCGCGCGAGGACGTGATCGCCCTCTACCGCCGGGTGTGGGCGCACTCGGACGCCACGATCGAGGAGCTGGACCCGGACGCGCCGGGCGTCGTGCCGTGGTGGCCGGCGGAGCGCCGGCAGGTCACCCTGCACCTCGTGCTGGTGCACGTGATCGCCGAGACGAACCGGCACGCCGGCCACGCCGACATCGTGCGCGAGCTGATCGACGGCGCGGCGGGCCTGCGCCCGGACGCCGACAACCTGGGCGCGGTGGACTGGCCCGCCTACCGGGACCGGCTCGAACGCGTGGCGCGCGAGGCGGACGACTGAGCGTCAGCCCCGCAGCAGCGCGGTGATCCGCTCGAACTCGGCCGCCATCTCGGGCGTGCCGAGGAAGTCGTCCAGGTCCGCCGACACCCGGTAGTCGACCTCTTCGAGGGACACGATCGCCAGCCGGGCGACGGCCTCGACGTCCTCGGGGTCGTCCAGGTAGGCGGCCCACCGGTCCAGCGCCTCGAGCGCGAACACGAGCCGGGGGTCCATGTCGCCGTCGGAGAGCGTGCCCTCGTCGATCCGCTCCAGCCACTCCCGCAGCTGCGCGGACGTGCTGCCCGCCGGGTCCTCGCGGGCCGCCTCGAACGCCCGCCGCGCGTCGTCGTCGAACTCCGCCTCGGCGGCCTCCGCCGACTCGTCGTCGCCGGTCAGCCGCTCGACGACGGCCGCGCCGAGCCGCCGTCTGCCCCGCGCCCCGGCCGCCGCGACCAGGTCGCGGACCGCCTTCTCCGCCTCGTGGTACTTCACGGCGTCGATGGTAGGGGCGGCCGCCCGTGGCACGACGCAGGCGGGCGCCGGGCCCCCCCGGGGGTGGGCCCGGGCCCCGCCCAGGCGGGGCGGGGGCGGGCGCGGCCGCGGCCGCCGCCCGCCCCCCACACCCCCCACCCCCCCCCCCCCGCC
>NZ_JBHYXZ010000148.1:0-12299 GCF_042752395.1 Actinosynnema sp. NPDC059335
AACCACCACCGAGCCCACAGCGCCCTCGGCGGCCAGCCACCCATCACCCGACTGACCGCCTAGACGTCAACAACGTCACGAATCAGTACAGCTAGCGCACGCGTCGAGCGCCGCGTCCACGTCCTGCGTGACCACGAGGGAGTCCAGCGCGAACCGGGACACGAACCCGCGTTCGCGCAACTCCTCCAGCCAGGACAGCAGGCCGCGGTAGTGGCCGTCCACGTCCAGCAGCACCACCGGCTTCGCGTGCATGGCCAGCACCCGCGACGTCCACACCTCGAACAGCTCCTCGCAGGTGCCGATGCCGCCGGGCAGCGCCAGGAACGCGTCGCCGTGCGCCTCCATCAACGCCTTGCGGTCCCGCATGGTCTCGACCACCAGCAGGTCGTCGGCGTCGGTGTCGGCCACCTCGCGGTCCACCAGCCCGCGCGGGATCACGCCGGTGGTGCGGGCGCCGCCCTCGCGGGCCGCCCGCGCCACCGCGCCCATCATCGACGTGCGGCCGCCGCCCCACGTCAGCGACCAGCCGCGGGCCGCGATGCCCGCGCCGACCGCGGCCGCCAGCTCCAGGTAGCCGTCCGGGACCGTCCGCAACGACCCGCAGTACACCGTGACGGCGGTCAATGCGCGTCCGCCCAGGCCTTGTGCGCGTCGTTCACCACGCGCACCGCGTCGTCGATGTCGTCGGTCAGGTACAGCAGGTCCAGGTCCTTCTCGCCCACCTTGCCGCTCGCCAGCACCGAGTCGCGCACCCAGTCGTACAGGCCCTGCCAGTACTTCGTGCCGAACAGCACCACCGGGAACTTCGTGACCTTCTTCGTCTGCACCAGGGTCAGCGCCTCGAACAGCTCGTCCAGCGTGCCGAACCCGCCCGGCAGGCAGATGAACGCCTGCGAGTACTTGATGAACATGGTCTTGCGCACGAAGAAGTAGCGGAAGTTCACGCCCAGGTCGACCCACGGGTTCAGGCCCTGCTCGAACGGCAGCTCGATGCCCAGCCCCACGGAGTACCCGCCCGCTTCCGAGCAGCCCCGGTTCACCGCCTCCATCGCGCCCGGACCGCCGCCGGTGATCACCGCGAACCCGGCCTCGGCCAGCGCGCCGCCCAGCTTGCGGCCGATCTCGTACTCGGGGTGGTCGCGGCCGGTGCGGGCCGAGCCGAACACGGTCACCGCGCTCGGCAGCTCGGCCAGCGCGCCGAACCCCTCGACGAACTCCGCCTGGATCCGCAGCACCCGCCACGGGTCGGTGTGCACCCAGTCGCTCGGGCCGCGCGAGTCCAGCAGGCGCTGGTCGGTGGTGGTCAGCTCGTCCCGCCGCTCCCGGCGCAGCACGACCGGTCCGCGCTGCTTCTCCCTGGGGTGCTCGTCCACGCCATCCTTCATTGACCGGAGTCTAGCCGCGCGGCCCGGCTCACCCGAGGAACCGGCGCAGGACGTCCGCGCACCGCACGATCTGGTCCACCGGCACGTTCTCCTGCCGGGTGTGCGCGAGCGTCGGGTCGCCGGGCCCGAAGTTCACCGCGGGCATGCCCAGCGCGGCGAAGCGGGCCACGTCCGTCCAGCCGAGCTTGGCCACCGGGTCGCCGCCGGCGGCCGCGACCAGCTCCCGGGTGGTCGGCGCGGTCAGGCCGGGCAGCGCGCCCGGCGAGCTGTCGGTCACCGTCACGTCGTAGCCCTCGAACACCTCGCGCAGGTGCAGCTCGGCCTGCTCCGGGGAGCGGTCGGGGGCGAAGCGGTGGTTCACCGTGAGCACCGCCTCGTCCGGCACGACGTTGCCCGCCACGCCGCCGCTGACCCGCACCGCCTGCAGGCCCTCCCGGTAGCGGCAGCCGTCGATGTCCACCTGCCGCGCCTCGTACGCCTCCAGCCGGCGCAGGGCCTCGCCGAGGGCGTGGATCGCGTTCACGCCCATCCAGCCACGCGCGGTGTGGGCGCGGGCTCCCTTCGTGCGGACCTCGACGCGCATCGTGCCCTGGCAGCCCGCCTCGACGACGCCGTTGGACGGCTCGCACACGATCGCCAGGTCGCCGCGCAGCCACTCCGGCAGGTCCCGCTCGACCCGGCCCAGGCCGTTGCGGACGGCCTCGACCTCCTCGCAGTCGTAGAACACGAACGTGAGGTCGTGGCGGGGGTCGGCGACGGTCGCGGCGAGGTGCAGCATCACCGCGTCGCCGCCCTTCATGTCCACCGTGCCGCAGCCGTGCAGCACGCCGTCCTCCAGGCGGGACGGCAGGTTGTCGTTGACCGGCACGGTGTCGAGGTGGCCCGCGAGCACCACCCGGGACGGGCGGCCGAGGTTCGTGCGCGCCAGCACCGCGTTGCCGGACCGGGTGACTTCCAGGGGGGTCTGCTCGCGCAGCGACCGCTCGACGAGGTCGGCGAGGCGGGCCTCGTCGCCGGAGACGCTGGGGATGTCCACCAGCGCGGCGGTCAACGTGACGGGATCGGCGGCGAGGTGCAAGGTGTCGGCCACCCGGCGCACGTTACCGTTGACAGCCGTGAGCACCGCAAACCCCACCGGCGCGTACGGCGTCGGACTCGCCACCGTCACCCCCACCGGCGCCGTGCTGGACACGTGGTTCCCGTCGCCGTCGCTCGGGACCGCGGAGCCCGGCGTGGCCCTGCTGTCGGCCGCGGAGGTCTCGGCCGAGCTGGGTGAGGCCGCCGCGAAGCAGCTCGGCGCGGACGCCGAGCGGGACGTCGAGGTCGTCGGCGTCCGGGTCGGCATCGGGTCCCTGGCCGACGCGCCCACCTCCACCTACGACGTGTGGCTCCGGCTGCACCTGCTGTCCACGCGGCTCGTGCGGCCGCACGGCGCGAACCTCGACGGCGTGTTCGGGCTGCTCAACAACGTGGTGTGGACGAACTTCGGGCCGTGCGCGGTGGAGGGGTTCGAGCAGACCCGGCTGCGGCTGCGCGCCCGCGGGCCGGTCACCGTGCACGGGGTGGACAAGTTCCCCAGGATGGTCGACTACGTCGTGCCGAGCGGGGTGCGGATCGCCGACGCGGACCGCGTGCGGCTGGGCGCGCACCTGGCGTCCGGGACGACCGTGATGCACGAGGGGTTCGTGAACTTCAACGCCGGCACGCTCGGCGCGTCCATGGTCGAGGGCCGGATCTCGGCCGGCGTGGTCGTGGGCGACGGTTCGGACGTCGGCGGCGGCGCGTCGATCATGGGCACCCTGTCCGGCGGCGGCAAGCAGGTCATCTCGGTCGGCGAGCGGTGCCTGATCGGCGCGAACGGCGGCCTGGGCATCTCGCTGGGCGACGACTGCGTGGTGGAGGCCGGCCTCTACATCACCGCGGGCACCAAGGTGACCGGCGCGGACGGGGCCGTGGTCAAGGCCGGTCAGCTGTCCGGCATGTCCAACCTGCTGTTCCTGCGCGACTCGACCACCGGCGTGGTCAAGGTCCTGCCCCGCAAGGGCACGGGCGTCGAACTGAACGCCGCCCTCCACTCCAACACCTGACCAACCCCCGCGCGTGTCCTACGTTCGGAACGCGCGTGTCCTACGTTCACGTACCCCGAGTTGAACGTTCGGAACGCCGCTCGTTGTTCTGAACGTTCAACTCGGGTGTTCCGAACGTAGGACACGCGTGACGCGAACGTAGGACACGCGGGGTTAGGTGGTCAGGCGGGTGGTGGCGGTGGTGATGGCGTGGTCGGAGGCGGTCAGGGCGATGCGGACGTGCCGGTCGCCCGTCGGGCCGTAGAACGTGCCCGGCGCGACCAGGACGCCCCGGTCCGCCAGCCACGCGACGGTGTCCCACGCGTCCTCGCCGTCCCGGCTCGACCACAGGTACAGCCCGGCCTCCGAGTGGTCCACGGTGAACCCCGCCGCGGTCAACGCGGGCAGCAGCACGTCCCGCCGCGCCCGGTACCGCTCACGCTGCTCCGCCACGTGCGCGTCGTCCTCCAACGCCGCCGTCATGGCCGCCTGCACGGGCCGGGGCACGATCATCCCCGCGTGCTTGCGCACCTCCAGCAGCGACGCCACCAGCGCCGGGTCGCCCGTCACGAACCCCGCCCGGTACCCGGCCAGGCTGGACGACTTCGACAGCGAGTGCACCGCGAGCACGCCGTCCAGCGAGCCCCCGGTCACCGACGGCGCGAGCACGGACACCGGCGACGCCGTCCACGCCAGCGCCAGGTAGCACTCGTCGGACGCCACGACGGCCCCCACCGCCCGCGCGTCCGCCACGGCCTGCGCCATCCGCTCCGCGTCCAGCACCCGGCCGGTCGGGTTGGACGGCGAGTTCAGCCACACCAGCGCCGTCCCGGGCGGCGGCGGCTCGCCGTCGGCCAGCCGCACCACCGACGCCCCGGCCAGCCGCGCGCCGACCTCGTACGTCGGGTACGACAGCGCCGGGATGGCCACCACGTCACCCGGCCCGAGGCCCAGCAACGTCGGCAGCCACGCCACCAGCTCCTTGGACCCGATGGTCGGCAGCACCGCCACCGGGTCGAGCCCGGTCACGCCGTGCCGCCGCGCCAACGCCCCCACCGCGGCCTCCCGCAACGCGGGCGTGCCGTGCGTGGTCGGGTAGCCGGGCTCGTCGGAGACCGACGCGAGCGCCTCGCGGATCACCGGGGGCACGGGGTCCACCGGCGTGCCGATGGACAGGTCGACCACGCCACCGGGGTGCGCGCGCGCCGTGGCGGCGTGGTCGGCCAGCGAGTCCCAGGGGAAGTCCGGGAGCCGCCGCGAGGCGCCGGAGATCACTCGTGCGACGCCTGCGGCGGGAGGGCCTTGATGAAAGGCGGGTCCGCGCTGACCTTGCCGACCTTGGACGCGCCGCCGGGGGAGCCCAGCTCGGCGAAGAAGTCCGCGTTCGCCTTGGTGTACTCCTTCCACTCGTCCGGCACGTCGTCCTCGTAGTAGATGGCCTCGACGGGGCACACCGGCTCGCAAGCACCACAGTCGACGCACTCATCCGGGTGGATGTAGAGCATCCGGTCGCCTTCGTAGATGCAGTCGACGGGGCACTCTTCGATGCACGCCTTGTCGAGCACGTCCACGCACGGCTGGGCGATCACATAGGTCACTGCGCTCTCCTGCTCTTGTTCTGGTCCACACCGCGCAAGCCGGAGAGTACGCGGCGAAGTCGATTGTCCAACGCGCAGGCTTGCCTTATCAGCACCGTGCTCCAGCTCACAGACCGCCGTCCGGCCGCGCGGGGCACGATGCCGTGGTGCACGACGTCACCGAGTTGGAGCAGCGGTGTGCCGACGCGTGGCCGGCCCTGGTCGACCGGCCGCTCGGCCAGTGGCGGCTGCGGGCCGCCGGCGGGTTCACCGGACGCGCGAACAGCGCCCTGACCACGGGCGATCCCGGCGTGCCGGTGCCGGACGCGCTCCGCGAGGTGATCTCTTTCGCGACCGCGCACGGCATCCGGCCGACCGCGCACGTGGTGGTCGGCGCGCCCGCCGAGGCCGGGGTGCGCGCGGCCGGCTGGCGGGTCGACCTCGACCACCCGGGCGGCGCGGAGTCGCTGGTGATGACCGGCCGGCTTGATCGGTTCGCCACCCCGAAGCCCGCCGACGTGGTGGTGGCCGGCTCGCCGCCTCCCGGATGGTGGGAGCTGGCCGCCCAGCCGGACCCGACGCCCGCGCAGCGGCACGTGCTGACGTCCGGCGAGCGGGTCGGGTTCGGCGCGGTCGTGCGCGACGGCCGGGTGCTCGCCGCGGTGCGCGGCGCGGTCGTGGGCGACCTGCTGCACGTGGCGCGGCTCGCGGTGCGGCCCGAGGCGCGGCGGCGGGGACTGGCCCGGCGGCTGATGGCGGGCCTGGCCGCGTGGGGCCTGGACCGCGGCGCGACGACGTGCGCGCTCCAGGTCGCCGAGCACAACGAGGCCGCGATCGCGCTCTACGGGTCGCTGGGCTTCGGCGAGCACCACCGCTACCGCTACTGGGTGTCGAACCACTCGTAGGCGGCCGCGCGGACCCGTTTCAACGCCGAGCGCTCGCCGAAGTAGTCGCCCACCACGCCGACGACGGGCAGCATGCCGAGGGCCTGGTGGCGGAGCCGGCCCTGCGGCCGCTTGTCCAGCTCGTCCTCCAGCTTCCAGAGGACCTTGGCGAGCTTCCAGATCGTGCCGCCGATCGCGCGGAACGTGGACCGCCCCCGCAGGTCCTCGGTCAGCTCGGCGGTGCGCTCGTCCTCGTCGCGCCGGTCCACCGGCAGCCCGTCGACCTCGCGTTGGAACAGCACGTGCGCGAGCAGCCGCACCCGGTCCTCGGTGGAGGTGAACCCGTGCTCGCCCGCGATCGCCGACAGCAGCAGGCCCTGCCCGGCCGCGCCGAGCGCCGACTGGACCGGCAGCCGGTCGGCCAGCACGCCGCCGAGGCCGGGCAGCGCCGCGACCAGCGACACCACCCGGCCGACCCGGTTGAGCCAGAACTCGTCCCGCCCGGTCACGTCCAGCCGCGCCCACGCGGCCGTGCCGGGCGCCTTCACCGACGCCAGCTGGTCCCACAGCCGGTCGACGAGCGCGCGGTCGGCGTCCCGCTCCACCTCGCGGTCGCGCAGGCCGAGCAGGTTCGCGTCGCGCAACGCGTCCAGCAGCGGACCGGTCGCCCGCACGAACGGGCGCAGCGCCCGCACCACGTCCCGGTCAGTGATCGCCTCCGCCACCGGCGGTCCTCCCCATGTGCGCGCCCACCGTGACGGCGCCCGGCAGCGCGCCCCCGGCGAACAGCGCCAGGGTGCGCCAGTCGTTGAGGAGTACCACGTCGCCGCCCGGTCCGAACAAGCCGAACAGCAGCAGCGTGCCGATCCACACCAGCAGCGGGGACACCACGCCCAGGGTGCGGCGCGCGTGCCAGGACGCGGCCACCACGAGCAGCGGCGTGGTCACGATCGCGAGCACCACCGTGATCGGGAACGGCAGGTCGTCCACCCGCGGCAGCAGCGTGCCGTCCAGCCGCAGCGGCAGGAAGAACAGCTCCAGCACGGCGAGCGCGAACGCCGCGACCGCGATCCCGACGAGCGCCAGGCGATCGCTCAATCCAGCCCCCCGAACAGGTCCGTCTCCGCGCCCGCCGCCGGCCCCCTGGCCAGCACGTAGTGCTCGGCCTGCACGACGGGCTGCGCGATGCCGTTGGACAGCGCGTAGGCGGCCCGGCCCGAGCCGTCCTGCCACACGCTGATCTGCGTCGAGTGCGCCCGCAGCGCCCGCAGCTTCGCCACCAGGTGCTCGGAGATGTCGATCGTGGTGGTGATGGCGGCGTCGTCGGTGACGGGCAGCTCGCCCTCCTCGGGCAGCCGCCACGGCAGGTCGGGGATCTCCGCCAGCGCCGCCGCGCCCGCCTCCACCGCCGACCGCGACGTGACCGCGTGGAACACCCGGTCCACGTCCGTCGCGGCCGCCGTGGTGATCTCGTGCGCCCGGATGTGGTCCGGGTGGCCGTAGCCGCCGAACGCGTCGTAGGTGACCACGACCTGCGGTTTCACCGACGCGATGATCTCGGACAGGGCGGCGACCTGGTCGTCGAACGACCCGTTGACGAACGCCCGCGGGTGCCCGTTGGCCGCCACGCCCGCCATGCCGGAGTCCCGCCAGCGGCCGATGCCGCCCAGGAACCGGTGGTCGGTCACGCCCAGCGCGGCGCACGCCGACCTGAGTTCCGCGACCCGGTACCCGCCGAGCTGGTCGGCCGCGTCGGCGGTCAGCTCCTGGAGCGCGGGCGGGATGATCTCCCCCTCCTCGCCGAGGGTGCAGGTGACCACGGTGACGTGCACGCCCGCCGCCGAGTAGCGGGCGATCGTGCCGCCCGTCCACAGGCTTTCGTCGTCGGGATGTGCGTGTACCAGCAGCAACCGTGGTGGAGCAGTGAGCGTCACCGGATGAGAGTAATCGGCCGCCGCCGCGGTTCGTGCCACGAGGGTCACGTCACGCGGCGGCGGCCGGGCGGCTCAGCCGACGAGCGCGGGCACCACTTCGGCGAAGTGGCACGCCGAGAGCGTGCCGCTGCCGTCGCCGCGCCGTTCCAGCTTCGGCTCCTCGACGGCGCAGATGTCCTGCGCCTTCCAGCAGCGGGTGCGGAAGCGGCAGCCCGACGGCGGGTTCACCGGCGACGGCACGTCGCCGGTGAGCACGATCCGCTGGCGGCGGCGCTCCACCTTCGGGTTCGGCACCGGCACCGCGGACAGCAGCGCCTGCGTGTACGGGTGCATCGGCCGGGCGTAGATGTCCTCCCGGTCGCCGATCTCGATGATCTTGCCGAGGTACATCACCGCGACCCGGTCGGAGATGTGCCGCACCACCGACAGGTCGTGCGCCACGAACAGGTACGCGAGGCCCAGGCGCTCCTGCAGCTCCTCCAGCAGGTTCACCACGCCCGCCTGCACCGACACGTCCAGCGCGGACACCGGCTCGTCCAGCACCACGAGCTTCGGGTTGAGCGCGAGCGCGCGGGCGATGCCGATGCGCTGGCGCTGGCCGCCGGAGAACTCGTGCGCGTACCGGTTGCGGTGCTCCGGGTTGAGGCCCACCAGCTCCATCAGCTCGTTGACCCGCGCCTGCACGTCCCGGTTGCCGCCCTCCGGCACGCCGTGGATCTTGAACGGCTCGGAGATCAGCTCGTTGATCTGCCAGCGCGGGTTCAGCGACGCGTACGGGTCCTGGAACACGATCTGCATGTCCCGGCGCACGCCGCGCAGGTCCTTGCCGCGCAGCCGGGTCAGCTCGCGGCCCTCGAACTTCACCGAGCCGGACGTCGGCTTGTGCAGCTGGAGGATGGCGCGCCCGGTGGTGGACTTGCCGCAGCCCGACTCGCCGACCAGGCCGAGCGTCTCGCCCGGGTACAGGTCGAAGCTCACGCCGGACACCGCCTGGACCTGTCCCACCGTGCGCGGGATGATGCCGCCGCCGCGCACCGGGAACGACTTGACCAGGTCCTTGACCTCCAGCAGCGGGGTCTCGCCCGGACGGCCGCCCGAGGCGAGGCCGCCGGCCTGGGGGTTGATGTCGGTGGAGGTCATGAGGTCGGGTTCTCCTCTTCGTGCAGCCGCGCTTCGACCACGTCGAGGTCCTCGCTCACCGGGACGTCCGGGTTGGCCATGGTCAGCGCCGCGGGGTTCTCGACCACGCCGATCTCGTCGTGGGCGAACAACCGCTGCGGGTTCTCGATGGTGGCCAGATGCGCGGAGCGGTGGCACCGCGCGAAGTGGCCGGGCCGGTCGGTCTCGAGCAGCAGCGGCTCGGTCCGGCGGCACTCGTCGATCGCCAGCGGGCAGCGCGGCGAGAACGAGCAGCCCTGCGGCAGGTTCATCAGCGACGGCGGCGCGCCCTTGATCGGGGTGAGCCGCTTGCCGAGCATGTTCGGGTTCGGGATCGAACCCAGCAGGCCGACGGTGTACGGCATCCGCTGGGCCTCGAAGACCTCGTCCACGGTGCCCTGCTCGACGACCGTGCCGCCGTACATGACCTGCACGCGGTCCACCATGCCCGCCACCACGCCCAGGTCGTGCGTGATGACCATGATGCCCGCGCTCGTCTCGTCCCGGATGCGCAGCAGCGTGTCCAGGATCTGCGCCTGCACGGTCACGTCCAGCGCCGTGGTCGGCTCGTCCGCGATGATCACGTCCGGGTCGTTGATGATCGCCATGGCGATCATCGCGCGCTGCCGCATGCCGCCGGAGAACTCGTGCGGGTACTGGGCGGCGCGGCGGTCCGGCTGCGGGATGCCCACCAGCTCCAGCGCCTCGACGGCCTTGGCCCACGCGGCCTTCTTCGACACGTCGTGGTGCGCCTGGTGCGCCTCGGCGAGCTGCCAGCCCACCGTGTACACCGGGTTCAGCGACGTCATCGGGTCCTGGAAGATCATCGAGATGCCGTTGCCGCGCACCGGCTGCATCTGCTTGTAGTTCAGGCCCACCAGCTCGCGGTCCTTGAACCTGATCGACCCGCCGACCTTCGCGGTCTTGGGCAGCAGGCCCATGATCGCCATCGACGACACCGACTTGCCCGAACCCGACTCGCCGACGATGCCCAGCACCTCGCCGGGGCCGAGGGTGAACGACACGTCGCGCACGGCGTGCACGGTGCCGTCGTCGGTCGGGAAGTCGACCGACAGGTTCTCGACCCGCAGCAGCTTCTCGCCGCCGGCGGTGTTGTCGAAGATCGACTCGGTCACGGCCGTCATCTGATTGCCACCTCCGGCGGCGGTCACGTCCACCTCGCTCATGCCTTCACCCTCTTCTGCCGCGGGTCGAAGGCGTCCCGGAGACCGTCGCCGATGAAGTTCACCGCGAGCGAGATCAGCACGATGAACACGAACGGGGTGAGGAACAGCCACGGGTGCAGCGTCAGCTCGTTCTTGTTCAGGCTGATCATCAGGCCCAGCGACGTGTCCGGGCTCTGCACGCCCAGGCCGATGAACGACAGCGCGGCCTCCAGCAGCACCGCCTGCGCGATCGCCAGCGTGGCGTTCACGATGATCACGTCCACGGTGTTGGGCAGGATGTGCCGGAACACGATCCGGAACGTGGACGCGCCCAGCGCGCGGGCGGCCTCCACGAACTCCTTCTCGCGCAGCGACAGCACCATGCCGCGGATCACCCGGGCGATCGACAGCCAGCCGATCAGGCCCAGGTACAGCGCCACGATCAGCCAGTTGCTGCCGCCGCTGCCGCCCGCCACGGACACCACGAAGCTGTTGCGGACCAGCACGGCCGCGATGATCAGGCTGGGGATCACCAGCAGCAGGTCGATGAAGCGGCTGATCAGGGTGTCGACCCAGCCCTTCATGTACCCCGCGACCGCGCCCAGCACCACGCCGATGACGGTGGACAGCACGGCCACCACGATCGCGATCTGCAGCGAGAACTGGGTGCCGCGGATGATCAGGGCGACCATGTCGCCGCCCAGCCGGTCGGTGCCGAACGGGTGGTCGGCGCTCGGCGGCAGGTACCGCTTGAAGCCCAGGTCCGTGTACGGGTACTTCCAGAACAACCCGCCGAAGAAGGCGAACAGCACCAGGATCACGAACAGGACCAGGCCGAACAGCGCGGCCTTGTGGCGGGCGAACCGCCGCAGGATGACCTGCCACTGCTTGCGCGCCGTGGTCGTGTCGAACGTGCTCGCCTCGCCCTGCTGGGGCGCGGGAGCCTGCGCCACGGGGGAACCGATCTCAGTCAAGGCGAATCCTCGGGTCCAGGAAGGCGTACAGGATGTCCGCGATCAGGTTGAACACGATGATGAACACGGCCGTCAGCATCATGAAGCCGAGGACCTGGTACGGCTCTTTCCGCTCGATCGCCTCGACGATGAACTTGCCCATGCCGGACCAGCTGAAGACCGTTTCGGTGATCACCGCGCCGCCGAAGCCGGCGCCGATGTTCAACGACGAGACCGTGATGATCGGGATGAGGGCGTTGCGGAACGCGTGGCGGAAGATCGACCGCCGCTCCGAAATGCCCTTCGCCTGCGCCGTGCGCACGTAGTCGGCGTTGAGCGTCTCCAACATCGACGCGCGCTGGAAACGGCTGTAGAGCGCGAACTGGATGACCACCAGCGAAATGGTCGGCAGGATGTACGCGCCGCTGTACTGGAACACCTGCTCGCCGAAGCTGCCGCCGAACCCGTCGCCCGGCGGGCCCGCGGTGATGATCCACCGGTCGGCGCCGATGGACTCCAGCCAGTTGTTCAACTCGATGCCGCCCGCCTTGAGCACGAGCGCCACGCAGAACAAGGGCATCGAGAACATCGCGAACGATATGCCGGTCGCGGTGTAGTCGAATATCGAATACTGTCTCACCGCGCCGACGACGCCCACGGCGATGCCGAGCAGCAGCGCGATCAGCTCCGCGCCGATGATCAGGCGCAGGGTCACGCCGAACGCCCTGGTCAGGTCTTCCTTCACGGGCTTGCCCGCGTTGCCGGGGACGACGGACTCGCCCCAGTCGCCGGTCACGAAGTTGCCCGCCCAGCTGACGTAGCGCTCCATGAACGGCTTGTCGTAGCCCGTCCGCTCGTAAGCGGCGGCGATCTCCGCCGGTGTCCGGGGCTTCGCGAGCTTCCACTCACCCAGGGGATCGCCCATGGCGTTGACGAGTCCGAAGCATAGGAATGAAGCGACGATCAACAGCGGAATCGAGATCAACAACCGCCGGATTATGTAACGGAACATGACGAGTCTCTAGTCTCCCTAGGCACCCCCGCGTGCAAGCGTGGGAGCCTACCGGACGCGGACACCGTCCGGGGGGGGGGGGGGGGGGGGGGGGGGCCCCCCCCGGGGGGGGGGCGGGGGGGCTCTCAGGGGTGTGCGGGGGCCCGCGCGGGGGGTTTTTTGGG
>NZ_JBHYXZ010000148.1:12309-20546 GCF_042752395.1 Actinosynnema sp. NPDC059335
TCTCAAAAGATTCCATATTTTAAGACCTCACGCCCCCCGCGTGTCCGTTGTGGGCTCCCCCCGCGCCTCTACACCGTGGGGGGGGGGGGGGTTTTGGCCCCCCCCCCCCCCCGGCGGTTGGGTCGTGCTTCACATCACTGGACTCTCGGCGAGCCCGGCGTCGTAATTACTTCTTCTGCCAGGCGTACAGGTTCCAGGTCACGCCACCGCCGACACCGATGTAGGAGATCGGGCCGATGTCCGCGCTCGACGCGGCGAAGTCGGTCAGCTGGAACAGCGGGATGCTGTGCAGGTCGTCCCGCATGATCTTGTCCGCTTCGTTCATCATCGTGATGCGCTTCTGGTAGTCCAGCTCGCCGTTCGCGGCTGCCCACTTCTCCGTCAGGGCGGCGGAGTCGTAGTTGTTGTAGTTGCCGGAACCGCCCTTGGACTTCTGCGCGTAGTTGCCGTACGCGCCGGCCTTCAGCGGCTGGCCGACCCACGCGAACAGCGCGGCGTCGAACTCGCTGGCCGGGAGGCGCTTGTCGTTGAAGTCCGCGGCCTGGTCGGCCACGATCTCGATGCCGGCCTGCTTGCACTTGTCCTGCAGGATCCGGACCGTGTCTGAACGACGCTGGACGATCTTGTGGCCCAGCTTGAAGGAGGCGCGGAACTCGCCCTTGGTGTAGATGCCGTCGGCGCCCTGCTTCCAGCCGCCGTCCTCGAGGGTCTTCTTGGCCGCCGCGACGTCACCCTTGCCGATGTCGCCGTAGTGGTCCTCGTAGCCGACCTCGTTCGGCTGGAACGTCAGGCTGCCGAGCGGCTTGGCGTTCGGGTCGACGTCCGCGATCAGCTTCTCGACCAGGGCCTCGCGGTCGAAGCACTGGGCGATCGCCAGGCGCAGGTCCTTGTTCTCCTTGAACAGCGGGACCGCCATGTTGAAGTCGACGTGCTCGTAGGTCTGGCCACCGGCCGCGTAGACGTCGAACGCGCTGTCACCGCGGAGCTGCTGGGCGACCGCCGGGTCGGCCTGCGGCGCGATGACGCTGACTTCCTTGTTCTGCAGCTGCTGGGCCGCGGACTGGGCGTCGGTGTTCGTCTTGAGGATCACCTTGGCCGGGCCGCCGGGGTTGCCCCACCACTTCGGGTTGCGCTCGAGGACCGTCTGGTCCTTGAGGTCCGTGGAGACGATCTGGTACGGGCCGCCGGACAGGGCGACCGCCGGGTCGAAGCCCAGCCAGCCCTTCGTGTAGAAGTCGGCGACCTTCTGGACCGTCTCGTCGTTCTGGGCGGGCGTCACCTTGGTGATGTCCGCGACGCCGGTCTTCTGCTCCAGGATGTGCGCCGGCAGCAGGCTGTCGCTACCGGGCTGCGAGAACAGGCCGCGGTAGTCCGCGAACGGCTTGTCCTTGAAGAACGTGGTGGTGATCGTCTTGTCGTTGTCCGAGCACTCGAGCTTCTCGATGTTCTCGTAGCCCGTGGGGGACGAGTCGAAGATCGAGGCTTCCTCGCCGCCTTCGCCCTTGACGGTGGCCTTGCTCGTCGCGGCCAGCCACTTCAGGTAGAAGTCGTCGCAGTCGATGGGCTCGCCGTCCGACCAGACCGCGGCCTTCTGGACCTTCCACTCGATCGTCTGCGGGTCGCTCGACGTGACCTTGACCGACTCCATCAGGTCGCCGTCGACCTTGATGATGACCTTGCCGTCGACCAGCTCGGTGATGTAAGGCGAGGGCTGCACGTTGGACAGCGCGATGGTGCTGGAGAAGTTGTTCGTCGCGCCGATGTTGTTGTTGTAGTTGTGGAAGCCCTCCTCCACGGCGACCGCGACCTCGCCGATGTCGTCCACCTTGGGACGCTTGAACAGCTCGTCCTGGCCGCCGATCGCACCGGGGTCCAGGTCCTGCGGCCCGCTCTGGTCGCCGCTGCCCGAACCGCCGCCACCGCACGCGCTCAGCACGAGCGTGGCTCCGGTCAACAGCGCAAGCGCCGAGACAGCCTTTGATCTCCTCATCGACACGTGCCCTCCTAGCACTGGGTTGGAGCGACCGTTTGGGCCGACTTCCACCCATAACCGTGATGTGCCAAACGCGCCCCGAACCGACACACCGTTGCAGCACGATAAGAAGCGGCGCGCGGCACGGTCACTGCCCATCGGCCGATCGTGACCAAAGGGTGACACGTTGGTCGCAGCACGCAACTCCGTCGTTACCCGGTGGGAGCGTTCGTTAACCGGACGGCGAGAATACTGTCAATACTGCACCGCGAACGCATCTTGAAGCCAGTGTTTCGTCCGGGTCAACGGTCAACGATCTTCGCGCTCCCAGGCGCGCGCGGTGCTCAGCGGACCGGCGAACGGCGCGCCCGCGCCCACCCCGGTGGCCTCCGGGAGCACCACCATCAGGTCGGCTACCTGGAACAACGGCAGCGAGACGGCCTGCTGCCAGAGGACCGGCTCGATCGTCCGCAGCGCGTCGGCCAGCAGCACCTCGCCGCTGAGGGCCTGCTCGATGACCGGCTGGACCGCCTGGTCGCAGAAACCCGACAGATTCGCCGGAATGGGTGTACCGCCGTCGTCCTGTGACGGCCGGCACCCGAATGTGGATGCCAGAAGGGCCGCGGAATCGCCGGTGTCCACCTGGGGGACGACGGCAATGTCGACCACCTCATTGGGCGCGGCGGTATCCGACAGATCTTGGCCGAACAACTCATTGGGCTGCGTTGTCAGGACGCGCGCGGCGATTCCGGACAATGACAGTTGACGTTGGACTCGGTTCGCGATGGCCACGTACGGCTCGATCCCGGCCGGTGCGGCGATGGTCAACTCGAGCGGCTTGCCGTCACGCCCCCACTGCCCGCCCGCCGGTCGGGTGTAACCCGCTTCGGTGAGGAGTTGCGCCGGGTCACCGGCCTTGGGGGGCATGGTCGGGGTGTAGCCGGGCTTGCTCGGGGGGATGACCTGGGCGTCCGCCCGGAGCTTCGCACTGGGCCCGCTGCGGACGCCGAGCGCGATCAGGTCTTCGCGGTCGAGCGCGTTCATCACCGCGGTGCGGACGCGGACGTCCTGCATCTGCGGCGCGGCGGGGCGGAAGAGGAGTTGGACGACCTCCGGGCGCGGGACGACGACCGTGGTGAGCGGGTTCGTCCGGGACAGCTCCTCGACGTCCTTGGTCGCGATGGCGTCGGCGCGCAGGAGGGCGACCTGGGCGTCACCGGTGTTGAGGGCCTCGATCGTGTCGTGCTGGCTCGCGCGGCGCAGGACCAGCCGGTCGAGCGCGGGCGGCTCCTCCCAGAACCGGTCGCTGCGCTCCAGCACGATCTCGCCGCGCGGCTGGTCGAGCGACCGGACCGCGAACGGCCCCGCCGTGGCCGGGAAGCTGTCCGCGAGCGCCGCCCCCCACCCGCCGGGGGCGTCTTTCAGCAGGTGGGCGGGCAGGAGGTGGCGGAACAGGTTCCGCCAGCCGGGGTACGGCCTGCTGAACCGCACCTCCACCACCTTGCCGCCCTCGCGGCTGGCGATGTCGTCGATGAGCCGGTACCCGGCGGGGTCCACCACCCCCGGCTCCTCCCGCATCCGCTGCCAGAGGTACACGAAGTCCTCGGCCGCGATCGGCGCGGAGTCCGACCAGCTCGCGTCCCGCCGCAACGTGTACGTCACCGTGTACGGCTCCGCGCTGGTCACCTCGGCGCTGACCACGAGGTCCAGGTCGAGCCGCGGACTGCCGTCCGCGTCGGTCCGGAACGTCGAGGGCAGCAGCAGCGAGGCGAGCGCCGTGGTGACCGTGCTCTGGCTGGCCAGCGTGTGGGGGTTGTACCCGCCCTTCACGTCGTCCATCCCGACGACGATCTCGTTCTGCTTCTCCTTCGGGACGACCGTCATCCCCGGCGTCGACGGCACCAGGGGTGGCGGGGGCGTCGCCGTGCAGCCCGCCAGCACGAGCGCAGCCACCACCGCAAGAACCGTTCGCGTCCCCATGGGTACGAGCGTGCCAGACGGCGCTGACAGTTGACGCCCAACCCCACGACTCCCGCTACCCCGACCGGCCCACCGCCCCTCCCGCCGCTCCGCTCACCCACGCGCGCGGTTCGCCGGGTCCGCGGTCGAGTTCCGGGTCGTCGGGTTCGGGATCCGGGCCGGCGTCAGGTCGGCGCGGGAGCCGGGATCAGGGCCGGGGTCGGGACCGGGATCGGAGTCGGGATCGGGATGGGAGCCGGGGCCGGAGTCGGGATCGGACCGGAGTTCGGGCCGGGTCGGGGTCGGGGGCGGGGTGGTGATGGTCGGGGTGGTCGGTCGCGGTTTCCTCATGTTCCAACCGAGGGACCGTAACAGTGTTTCCGTACACTTTTGGCCGATGTTCACCCGATCGTGTTCGGCGGCCCTGGGCGACCGGTCCTGGGACGACGACGGCACCCCGGGCCGGAGCCCGAGGTGCCGTCAGCACACCCTATATATAAGGAGCGGCGGTCAGCCCCGCAACTTGTTGCGGTTGCGCTCGCGGCCGCGCTGGTTCGCGTCCAGCGTCACCTTCCGCACCCGCACGACCTCCGGCGCGACCTCGACGCACTCGTCGGCGGCGCAGAACTCGAGCGCCTCCTCCAGCGACAGCTTCCGCGGCCGGGCCAGGGTCTCCATCACGTCGGCGGTCGACGTGCGCATGTTCGTCAGCTTCTTCTCCCGGCACACGTTGACGTCGAGGTCCTCCGCGCGCGGGTTCTCGCCGACGACCATGCCCTCGTACGCCTCCGCGCCGGGCTCGACGAAGAACGTGCCCCGGTCGGCGAGCTGGATCATCGCGTACGCGGTGACCTGGCCGGACCGGTCGGCGACGAGCGAGCCGTTGTGCCTGGTCCGGATCTCGCCGGCCCACGGGCCGTAACCCTCGGACACCGCGTTGGCGATGCCGGTGCCGCGGGTCTCGGTCAGGAACTCGGTGCGGAAGCCGATGAGGCCGCGCGACGGCACGACGTACTCCAGCTTGATCCGCCCGGTCCCGTGGCCGGCCATGTTCTCCATCCGGCCCTTGCGGTTGGCGAGCAGCTGGGTGATCGCGCCCAGGTGCTCCTCCGGCGCGTCGATGGTCAGCCGCTCGAACGGCTCGTGCAGCTTGCCGTCGATGGTCTTGGTCACGACCTGCGGCTTGCCGACGGTCAGCTCGAAGCCCTCGCGCCGCATCTGCTCGACCAGGATGGCCAGCGCCAGCTCGCCGCGGCCCTGCACCTCCCAGGTGTCGGGCCGCTCGGTGGGCAGCACGCGCACCGACACGTTGCCGACCAGCTCCGAGTCGAGCCGGGCCTTGACGACCCGCGCGGTCAGCTTGGTGCCGCCGTTGCGGCCGGCCAGCGGCGAGGTGTTGACGCCGATGGTCATCGAGATCGCGGGCTCGTCCACGGTGATCCGCGGCAGCGGCTCGGGGTTGTCGACGTCGGCGAGCGTGTCGCCGATGGTGATGTCGGGGATGCCGGCGATGGCCACCAGGTCGCCCGCGCGCGCCTGCTCGGCGGGCACGCGGTCCAGGGCCTCGGTGATCAGCAGCTCGGTGATGCGGACCTTGTGCACGGAGCCGTCCTCGCGGCACCACGCCACGGTCTCGCCCTTGCGGATGCGGCCGGCCTCGATGCGGCACAGCGCGATGCGGCCCAGGAACGACGACGCGTCGAGGTTGGTCACCAGCGCGCGCAGGGGCGCGTCGGCGTCGCCGGTCGGGGCCGGGATGTGCTTGAACAGCACGTCGAACAGGACGTCGAGGTTCTCCTCGTCGGGCAGGCCGCCGTCCTCGGGCTGGTTCAGCGACGCGCGGCCGGCGCGGGCGGAGGCGTAGACGACGGGCAGGTCGAGCACCGAGTCGTCCGCGCCGACCTCGGTGGCCAGGTCGAGCAGCAGGTCGTGGGCCTCTTCGACGACCTCGGAGATCCGGGCGTCGGGGCGGTCGACCTTGTTCACCACGAGGATCACGGGCAGGCCGGCGGCCAGCGTCTTGCGCAGCACGAACCGGGTCTGCGGCAGCGGCCCCTCGGAGGCGTCCACGAGCAGCACGACGCCGTCGACCATGGACAGGCCGCGTTCGACCTCGCCGCCGAAGTCGGCGTGGCCGGGGGTGTCGACCACGTTGATGGTGACGGGCCCGTCGGGCGTCTGGCGGCGGACCGCGGTGTTCTTGGCGAGGATCGTGATCCCCTTCTCGCGCTCCAGCTCGCCCGAGTCCATGACGCGGTCGACCAGCTCCGCTCGTTCGGAGAAGGCGCCGGACTGGCGGAGCATGGCGTCGACGAGGGTCGTCTTGCCGTGGTCAACGTGCGCGACGATCGCGACGTTGCGCAGGTCGTTGCGGACCAGCGTTTCCTTGATCGACGCGGTGGCCGTGGGCACGCGGAACTCCTAGAGCTGTGTGTGCGAGGGAAGCCAGGCGCCGGACGTGGATCGCGCGCAGCCTGAATACAGCTTACCGGGCGGCGTGCCCTTACCACACAGGCACGGCAGGTGAGGTCAGCCTCACCTACTCTGAGGACACCCGGATGAGTGGAGCACAACGCGTGGGCAAGGTCAAGGTGAAGAAGAAGTGCTGCCGATCGACGCCCCGGTGCAAGAGCTGTCCGGTGGTCGCGCTGCTCAAGGCGAAGAAGAAGGCGGCGAAGAAGGCCGCCAAGCAGGAGCGCAAGGAGAAGAAGAAGGCCGCGTGAGGGCGGCCGCCCGGCCGGCGCCGGGTGGAGCGGGGCCGTGGCCGGTCAGCCGGACACGGCTTCGTTGACCCTGGCCAGCTCGGGGGCGGTCCGGGTCGCCTGGAACTCGACCACCTGGCACTTGACCAGCTTGCGGATCACGAACGGGTCGGTGGCCAGGAGCGCGTCCAGCTTCCCGCGCGACATCGGTCGGGCGATGATCACGGCGCCCGACCGGGGCACCTGACGGCCCGAGACCAGGAAGTTCCCGGCCTCGTACTGCTTCTTCAGCCACTCCACGTGGTCCGGGAGGGCGTAGTCGACCTCGTCCAGCGGTGCGATGTACTCCAGCAGCACGACGTACATAGGTCGAATGTAGCCCCGTGACACGCCGGGGTGACGCGCTAGAATCCGGCTTGTGCGCGCTCTTCACACGTTCTGGTGGTCCGCCTTCCGGCGGCCCTGAGAACTGCGCGCAGACGAACGCAGGCCGCCCGCTGGGGCGGCCTTCGCGGTTTCCGGGGGTCTCTTCGAGCGGGCACACCCCGAAGGGATCACCATGGTCAGGCTGTCCGCGATCACCCCGTCCGGCCCCGTCCAGCTGGGCAACTACCTCGGCGCGATCCGGCGGTGGGCCGCCGAGGGGACCGGGGAGGACGTGTACTTCATCAGCGACCTGCACGCGATGACCACGTCGCACAACCCGTCACGGCTGCGCTCGCTGACCCGGGAGCAGCTGGCGGTGCTCGTCGCCGCCGGCGTGGACCCGCGGTCGGTGGCGGTGCAGTCGGACCTGGTCCGCGAGCTGGGGGCGTTGACGTGGGTGCTGGAGTGCACCTGCACGTACGGCGAGGCGGCCCGGATGATCCAGTTCAAGGAGAAGTCGGCGGGCCGGTCGTCGGTCCGGTTGAGCCTGCTCACGTACCCGGTGCTGATGGCGGCGGACATCCTGCTGCAGGGCGCGCACGAGGTGCCGGTCGGTGACGACCAGCGGCAGCACGTGGAGCTGGCGCGGGTGCTGGCGCGGCGGTTCAACGGCACCTACGGCGAGGTGTTCGCGGTGCCGCGGGCCGTGGTGCCGCCGACCGCGGCGCGGGTGCGCGACCTGGCCGACCCGTCGCGGAAGATGGCGAAGTCGGCGAAGGACGCGGCGGGCACGGTGTTCGTGCTGGACCCGCCTGACCTGGTGCGCCGCAAGATCCGGCGTGCGGTGACCGACGACCGGGGCGAGGTGCGTTACGCGCCGGAGGAGCAGCCGGGGGTGGCGAATTTGCTGGAGATCCTGGCGGCGTGCACCGGGAAGGACCCGTTGGAGCTGGCGGGTTCGATCCGGGACTACGCGGAGCTGAAGGAGGCCGCCGCGGAGGCGGTGGTCGAGGAGCTGCGGCCCGTGCGCGAGGTGACGCAGGGCCTGCTGGACGACCCGGCCGAGCTGGACCGGGCCCGCGCGCACGGCGCGGAACGCTCCCGCGACCGCTGCCGCCACCGCCTGGACGCCGCCCTGCGCCTCTCGGGCCTCAACTAACCCCGCGTGAGTCCTACGTCCCTAAATGCTGTTTAATACGTTCTCGCAGCCCGCGTTTTTTTCGTAGTTAAGTTATGTT
>NZ_JBHYXZ010000149.1:0-5234 GCF_042752395.1 Actinosynnema sp. NPDC059335
CCGGGGCGCTCCCGGGGGCCGGGGACCGGGGGCCCGCGGTGCGGCGGGCGCGGGCCCGCGCCTGGCCGGACCTGCCGGCCGTGCGGTCGGGCGACGGGACGTTGACGTTCGCCGAGCTGGACGCGCGGGCCGAGCGGCTGGCCCGTCGCCTGGTGGCCGCGGGCGCGCGGCGCGGCGACGTGGTGGGCCTGCACCTGCGGCCCGGTCCGGACGCGGCGATCGCGGTGTGGGCGGTGTGGCTGGCCGGCGGCGCGTTCCTGCCGCTGGACCCGGACCTGCCGCCGGCACGCCTCGCGGTGATGACCGAGGACGCCGCGCCGGCGTTGGTGGTCTCGCGCGAGACCGTGCCGGGCGCGTGGCCGACCGTGTCCCCGGACGGGGACGACGTCCCGGACGTGGCGCTGCCCCGCGTCGGGCCGCGCGACCTGGCGTACGTGATGTTCACGTCCGGCTCGACGGGCCGGCCCAAGGGCGTGATGGTCGACCACGGCAACCTCGCCAACTACGCCGAGAACCTGCTCCTGCCGCGCATGCGGCGGGCCGGGCTCGCCGCCGGCTCGAACGCCCGCGTGGTGACCGGCACCTCGGCGTTCATCTCCGACTTCTTCCTGACCCAGGTCCTGCCGCTGCTGGACGGCCACCAGCTCGTGGTGGTCTCCGGGGCCGAGGGCCGCGACCCGCGCCGACTGGTCGAGCTGGCGCAGGACCCGCACCGGGCGGTGGACGTGGTCGACGTGACCCTGTCCCAGGTCCAGCTCATGGTCGAGGCCGGCCTGCTGGACGCGCCGCACCCGCCGAAGCTGATCGCGGCCGGCGGCGAGGCGTTCCCGCCCGACCTGTGGCGGGAGCTGCGCGCCCACCCGGACGTGGTGTCGCACAACATGTACGGCCCCGCCGAGGCGACCGTGGACGCCGCGTTCGCCGACCTCGCCGCGCACGGCGCGCCGGTGATCGGCCGACCCCACGGCAACGCCCGGGTTTACCTGGTGGACGAGGCCCTGGAGTGGGTGCCGCCGGGCGCGGTCGGGGAGATCGTCATCGGCGGTCCGGGCGTGGGCCGCGGTTACGTGAACCGCCCGGCCGCCACGGCGGCGGTGTTCGTGCCCGACCCGTGGGGCGAGCCGGGCGGCCGGCTCTACCGGACGGGCGACCTGGGCCGGTACACGGCGGACGGGCAGATCGAGTTCCTGGGTCGCAACGACCACCAGGTCAAGATCCAGGGCCAGCGCGTCGAGCCGGAAGAGGTCGAGGCGGCGCTGCGCACCCATCCCGCGGTGCACGCGGCGGCGGTCACCGCGCACCGGTTCGGCGACGGGCAGCTCCGGCTGGTCGCGCACCTGGTCGCGGCCACCGCTCCCGACCGCGACGAACTGCGCGACCACCTGGCCGGCCGCCTGCCGGCCGCCGCGATCCCCTCGGTGTTCGTCCTGCTGGACGAGCTGCCGACGACCGTCGGCGGCAAGGTCGACCGCACGGCGCTGACCCCGCCCGACGACGTCGAGCCGCACCGCGAGGTGGTGGCGCCGCGCACGGAGACCGAACGGCGCGTCGCCGACGCCTGGCGGGCCGTGCTCGGGGTCTCCCGCATCGGCGTGCACGACGACTTCTTCGCCCTGGGCGGCCACTCGCTGCTCGCCATCCGGCTCACCCTGCGGCTGGGCCGCGACCTGGCGACCGAAATCCCGCTCGCCGACCTCTACACCGCGCCCACCGTCGCCGAGCAGGCCCGGCGGATCGACGCCCGGTCGTCCCACCGAGGGCAGACCGGGAAGGCCGTGGTGCCGCTGGGTGGCGCGCGGGGTGCGCGGCCGCTGGTCCTGGTCCACCCCATCGGCGGCACGCTGTTCGGCTACCGCGACCTGCTCGGCGAGGTGGCGGCCGACTTCGAGGCGTTCGGCGTGCAGGGCCGGATCGGCGACGCGGACTCCGGCGCGACCGACCTCGCCGCGCTGGCCCGGCGCTACGCCGACGAGCTGGTCCCGGTGCTCGGCGACCGGGAACCGGTGGTCGCGGGCTGGTCCGCGGGCGGCGTCATCGCCCACGAACTGGCCCGTGCGCTGACCGACCGGGGCGTCGCGGTCCACCGGCTGGTCCTGGTCGACTCCGACCCGCGACCGGTCGACGCGGACGCCGACGCCGCCGCGCTCGACGCGCTGCGCCGCGAGGTCGCCGAGCACGGACCGGAGCCGCTGCTGCGGTCCGACGACGCCGACCGGCTCTTCGCCACCCTCGGCGTGGACCCGGCGGACGTGGCCGAACTGGACGGTCCCACCGCCGCCGCGCTGATCGCCTTCTGGCGCGACGTGCTCACCGGGCTCGCGGCCCACCGCCCGGCCCCGTTCACGGGCGCCACCGACCTGGTCGTGGCCGGCCGGGACGACGGCGTCGTCGCCGCGTGGCGCGGGCTGACCGGCCCCCTCGGGGTCACCCACGCCGACGGCGACCACTTCCGGCTGCTGCGCCGCCCCCACGTGAAGGCGGTCGCCGACGCCCTCCGCGGCTCCACCGCACAGACAGGAGATTGACGTGCTGGTCCTCGGTATCAGTGGACTCGATCGGGCCGCCGCGCTCAAGAAGCAGATGATGCCCGGCCTCGACTGGCGCGAGCAGCGCCTGGTGCAGGGCCTGGACTCGGCCGCCGCGCTGGTGGACGAGAACGGCGTCATCGCGGCCTCCGCGCAGGAGCGGCACGACGGCGACAAGGGCACCGGCGCGTTCCCCGCGGACGCCGTCGAGGCGTGCCTGCGCATCGCCGGCGCGACGATGGACGACGTCGACCTCGTCGCGCACGGCTTCCGCTACGAGCCGTCGCCCGCCTTCGAGCTGGACGGCTTCCTGCGCCGCTGGTACCAGGAGGTCTACCGCGAGGAGGTCCAGCGCGAGGTGCTGGCCGCGCACTACCCGGACCAGGACTGGGCGCGCAAGCTCGTCCGGGTCCCGCACCACCTGGCGCACGCGGCGAGCAGCTACCACCTCAGCGGGTTCGACGACGCGCTGGTGCTGGTGGCCGACGGCATGGGCGAAGCGGAGTCGACCTCCCTGTTCCGGGGGCGCGGCGGCACGCTGGAGACCCTGCGCACGTACCCGATCGGCAGCTCGCTCGGCATCCTCTACAGCGTCGTCACCCAGTACCTCGGCTTCCTGCCCGGCATGGACGAGTACAAGGTGATGGGGCTCGCGCCCTACGGCGACCCCGGCGCGTTCCCCGGCGTCGAGCTGGTCGTCCGGCGGCCGAGCGGCGCGCTGTCCGTGCCGCTGCTGGCCCGGGACCGCACGCCCGAGGAGCGCGAGACCCACAGCGGCGCGATCCGCGCCCTGGAGGAGCTCTTCGGTCCGGCCCGCCACCCCGACGCCCCCGTCACCCAGCGGCACATGGACATCGCGTCGGTCCTGCAGCGGGCGATCGAGGAGGGGTTGCTGTTCGTGCTGACCGAGGGGGTGGCCGGCGCGGACGCGCCCCGGCGGCTGTGCATGGCGGGCGGTGTCGCGCTCAACTGCACGGCCAACGGCCTGATCAGCCGCAGCGGCCTGTTCGACCGGGTCTTCGTGCAGCCCGCGGCGGGCGACGACGGCACCGCCCTCGGCGCGGCCCTGCACGTGCTGCGCGAGCACGTGCCCGCGTCGCCCCGGCCGATGGGCATGCCGTACTGGGGCGAGGAGTTCGGCGACGCCGACATCGAGGCGGCGCTGGGCGCCCTCGGCCCCGGGCACCAGGTGCGCCACCTGCCCGGCGACGCGCTGCTCAAGGAGACCTCCGTGCTGATCGGCTCCGGCGCGGTCGTCGCCTGGTACCAGGGGCGCATGGAGTTCGGGCCGCGGGCGCTGGGCAACCGCAGCATCCTGGCCGACCCCACCGCGCCGGACATGCGGGCGCACCTGAACACGGTGGTCAAGCAGCGCGAGGAGTTCCGGCCGTTCGCGCCCGCGGTGCCCGTCGAGGACGCGGGCGAGTACTTCGAGATCGAGCCCGGCCGCGAGGCCCAGTACCGGCACATGCTGTTCGTGACCCAGGTGCGCGAGAAGTACCGCGACCTGCTGCCGTCCATCACCCACGTCGACGGCTCGGCCCGGGTCCAGGTCGTGGACCGGGAGTCCGCGCCGCGCTTCCACGCCCTGATCCGGCGGTTCGGCGACGACCACGGCACCCCGGTCATCCTCAACACCTCGTTCAACCTGCGCGGCCAGCCGATCGTCCGCACGCCGCTGGAAGCCGTCGCCACCTACGCGCGCTCCACCATGGACGCGCTGGCGATCGGCGACTGGCTCGTCGTGCGCGACCCCGCGACGGCCGGGACCGGGGGCTCGGATGACTGAGCACCCCGACGGCCTGCGCGACGCCCTCGCCGGGATCTGGTGCGCCACGCTCGGCGTCGACCACGTCGACCCGGGTGACGACTTCTTCGCGGCGGGCGGCGACTCCGGCATGGCCGTGGAGACCGCGATCAGCCTGCGCGCCCTCACCGGCGCGGAGCTGGACCTGGACCTGCTGTACCAGTACCCGGAGTTCGGCCGGCTGCTCGCGTTCCTGGCCGACCCCCGGCCGGGGCGCGAGGAGCGGCCGCTGACCCCGGCCGAGGAACGGCTCTGGTTCGCCGAGCGGCTGCACCCCGGCACGCCCCAGTACCACCTGGCCGCGCTCTACCGGTTCACCGGCCGCATCGACATCCCGCGGCTGCGGACCGCGCTGGACGCCCTGGTCGCCCGCCACGACGCCCTGCGCCGCGGCTTCGAGGCGCCGGGCCGGGCGGTCACGGCGGCCAACGCGGGCGTGTCGTGCCGCTGGCTGGACGCCGTCGGCCTGCCCGAGGACACCCTGCGCGCCCTGATCGACGAGCACGCCCGCCGCCCGTTCGACCTGGCCGACCCGCCGCTGCTGCGCGCGCTGGCCGTCGAACGCGGCGACGAGGGCGACCTGCTGCTGCTCACCGTGCACCACCTGGTGTGCGACGGCGCGTCGCTGGCGATCCTGGAGGACGACCTGGGCCGCCTCTACACCGAAGGCGTCCCCGACTCCCCGGCCACCGCGCCGCGCGCCGACGCCGGCGCCGCGCCGTCCCGGCTGGTCGACCCGGACGAGTCCCGCGCCTACTGGCGGCGCGTGCTGGCCGGGTGCCCGCGCGGCATCGCCCTGCCGCACGACCTGCCGCGGCCCGACGGGCCCGGCCGCGAAGGCGGCGTGCACCCGCTCGTCTGCGAGGACGACCACCGGGCGGGGCTGTCCGGCCAGATAGACC
>NZ_JBHYXZ010000149.1:5244-20215 GCF_042752395.1 Actinosynnema sp. NPDC059335
CGCTCCCCCGCCCGGCGCCCGCCCCTCCGGGGGGCGGGGGCGGGGGGGGGGGCCGGCGGCCACGCGCCGGCCCACACCCCGCCCCGCCCCGGGGCGCGCGGGCCCGCGACGGCGACGTGCACCAGCTCGTCTGCGAGGACGACCTCCTGGCGGGCATGGCCGACCTGATCGCCCAGGAACGGCTCAGCCCGTTCATGACCTGGATCGTCGCCTACGCGGCCGGGCTGGCCGCGCTGACCGGCGAGCGCGACCTGGTGATCGGCATCGCCGCCTCGTCCCGCACCGCGGCGCACCGCGGCGAGATCGGGATGTTCGTGGACCCGGTGCCGCTGCGGCTGACCCTCCCGGAGGGGATCACCGCCCGCGACCTGGCCCAGCAGGTCCGCCGCGCGATGGCCGAGGCGCTGGCGCACCGGGGCGTGCCGTTCCAGACCATCGTGGAGGACCTGGGCCTCGGCGGCGACCCGTCCCGCGCGCCGCTCGTGCAGGCCGGCCTGACCTACCTCGACGCCTCGGGCTGCGCGCTGCGGCTGGACGGCCTGTCGGCCGCCCGCGAGCTGCTGCCGACCGGGACCGCCAAGTACGAGCTGCTCTGGTCGGTGACCCGGCAGGCGAACCGCACGATCGCCGAGTTCGAGTACCAGAGCGCGCTGTTCTCCACCGAGAAGGCCGCCGACCTGCACGCGAGCCTGATGGCCGACGCGCGGGCGGCGTTCGCCCGCCCCGACGCTCCGCTGCGCATCCCGGACCGCCCCCGTGACGCCGCGTCGACCGCGGCCGGCGCCGGACGGGCCGCGGCGGGCACGCGGCGGCCACTGCCCGAGCGGATCCGCGCGCGCGCCGGGGCGCCCCCCCGCGGCCGCGCGACCCTCCCCGCACTCGCGCTCGCGCGCGGTCGCCATCGCCACCGGCCTGCGCGCCGCCGGGCTGCGCCGCGGCGACGTGGTCGCCGTCCCGGTGGCGCGCTCGCTGGACTCGGTGACCGCCTACCTGGGCATCTTCTACGCCGGCTGCGCCTACCTGCCGCTGGACCCCGACCAGCCCGCGGGCCGGCTCCGCACTGCGGTGCGGGGGGTGGCGGACGCGGCGATCGTCACCGGCGACGCGCCGCCGCTGCCGCCGGAACTGCCCGTGCTGCCGCTCCGGCGGCTGCTCGACCACGCGGGCGGCGACCCCGACCCGGAGGTGCCGGTGCGGGTGGTCGGCGAGGACGCCGCCTACCTGATCTCCACCTCCGGCTCCACCGGCCGGCCCAAGACCGTGGTCGTGCCGCACCGCGGGATCAGCCGCCTGGTGCCCGACGCCGAGGGCATCGCCTACCACGCCACCGACCGCGTCTCCCACCTGTGCAACCCGGCGTTCGACGCCTCGATCCTGGAGCTGTGGGGCGCGCTGGGCTCCGGCGCGGTGCTCGTGGTCGGCGACAAGCAGGACGCCCTGTCCCCGGCGCGGTTGAGCGCCTTCCTGCAACGCGAGCGCATCACCGTCCTCGGCCTGCCCACCGCGCTGCTGCACACCGTGATCGACTTCGCCCCGGCCGCGATGCGCGACGTGCGGTTGCTGATGTTCGGCGGCGAGAAGGCCGACGAGCAGCGCCTGGCCCGCCTGCTGGCCGACCGGCCGCCGGCCCGCGTGGTCAACGTCTACGGCCCGACCGAGAACACCACGGTCAGCACCCTGCAACGGGTCACCCCGGCCGATCTCGACCCCGGCCCGCTGCCGATCGGCCGCGCCGTCACCGGCTCGACCGCCTACGCGCTCGGGCCGGACGGCGAACTCGTGCCGCCCGGCGTCGAGGGCGAGCTGTACGTCGGGGGAGAGGGCCTGGCGCTCGGCTACCACGGCGACCCCGCGCTCACCGCGGCGTCGTTCGTGCCCGACCCGTTCGACCCCGACGGCGGCGGCCGCCTCTACCGCACCGGCGACCGGGTGCGGCCCCTGCCCGACGGGTCGTTCCGGTTCGTCGGCCGCACCGACGACCAGGTCAAGGTCCGCGGCTTCCGGGTGGAGCTGGGCGAGATCGAGCACGCGTTGCGCGCCCTGCCGGGCGTCACCGACGCGGTCGCCTTCGCCCGCCCCACCGCCGACAGCGCCGAGCTGCTGGCCTGCGTCACGGTCGAGGAGGGCACTTCCGACACCGCCGGGCTCGCGGACCGCCTGCGCGCGACCCTGCCCGACTACATGATCCCGGCCGTCGTCGTCACCGACCGGATGCCGCTCAACGCGAACGGCAAGGTGGACCGCGCCGCGCTGCTGGCCGCGCTGCCCGACCGGGTCCCGTCGCCGGAGTCCGCCGGACCGGACCCGGCGCGGCCGGCGGACCCGGTCACCGAGGCGGTCACCGCGCTGTGGTGCGAATCCCTCGGCACGACCCACGCCCGCCCGGACGACAGCTTCGTCGCGCACGGCGGCCACTCCATCAAGGCGCTCAAGCTGCTGGCCCGCGTGGACGAGGCGTTGGGCGTGGCGGTGGACCTGGCCGACTTCCTGGCCGAACCCACCCTGCGCCGGCTCGTCACCGCGGTCGCCCGCGACCGCGAGCCGACCGGCCCCACCCCCGGCTGATCACCGAACCACCCGAACCACACCGAAAGGACCCGCCATGACCGAGTCGACCGCCACCGCGGACCAGTACGACGTCGTCGTCAACGACGAGGAGCAGTTCTCCATCTGGCCGGTGGGCCGTCCCGTGCCGGCCGGGTGGAACGCGGTCGGCGTGAACGGCACCCGCGAGGCGTGCCTGGAGCACATCGACCGGGTGTGGACCGACATGCGGCCCAAGAGCCTGCGCCTGGCCATGGGCGAGAACTGACCGACCATCGGGCCGGTCCGGTCGCACCGGCGGCACGGAGGGGATTCTCATGTGGACGCTTCTGCGCGGCAACCCGCGCTTCCGCAGGTTGTTCATCTGCGGGACGGTGACGAGCTTCGGTGAGACGGCCGTCTACCTCTCGCTCGCCATCTGGGTGAAGGACCTGACCGGGTCCAACGCCGCCGCGGGCGCGGTCTTCCTCGCCCTGACCGTGCCCGGCCTGTTCGCGCCGCTGCTCGGCCACGTCGTGGACCGGGTCAGCCGGCGGCGGCTGATGATCGGCATGGACCTCGGCATGGCCGCCGTGTTCCTGGCGCTGCTCGCGGTGCGCGGCGTCGAGGACGTGTGGATCGTCTACGTGGTCACCTTCCTCTACGGCGTGTACTCCGCGAGCCCCGCGTCGTCGGCGCTGCTGAAGGACGTCCTGCCCTCCGAGGACGCGGCCACGGCGCGGTCGCTGATCCTGGCCGTGGGCCAGGGCGTGCGCATCGTGTCCCCGGCGATCGGGGCCGGCGTGTACGTGGCGTTCGGCGGCGGGGCGCTCGCCCTGCTCGGCACCGGCACGTTCGTGCTGGCCGCCGTGCTGCTGATCACCATCCAGGTGACCGAGTCCGAGCCGGAGCCCGCCGGCGAGCCGCTGCGCAAGGCCGTGGTCGCCGGGTTCCGCTTCGTGCGCGGGGTGCCGTTGCTGCTGCGCCTCTCGCTCACGGTGGTGGCGTTCATGGCCGTGGTCGGCCTGCTGGAGACCGCGATCTTCGCCGCCAACGAGGGCCTGGGCCAACCGGCCGCGTTCCTGGGCGTGATCACGTCGTTCCAGGGCGGCGGCTCGGTCGCGGGCGGGCTGCTCGCGGGCGGCGTGGTGAAGCGGTGGGGCGAGATCCGGTCCACCTGCGCCGGTTACGCGCTGATCGCCGCCGGCCTGCTGCTGTGCCTGCTGCCGGGCGTGCCGTTCTTCCTGGCCGGCGTGATCCTGTTCGGGCTGGGCCTGCCGTTCGTGATGGTCGGCCTGGGCACCGCGCTGCACCTCTACACCCCCGCCCGCATGCAGGGCCGGGCCAACGCGGCGGTCAGCAGCGTCACCGACGCCGTGCAGGCGGTGTCCATCGCGGCGGGCGCGGCGCTGATCGGCGTCCTGGGCTACCAGGCCATGTACGCGATCATGGCGGCCGTCGCGGTGCTGTGCGCGGCCTCGCTGGTCGTGCGACGCCTGCCGGTGCCCGAGGTCGCCAAGTCCGTGGCGGACCAGGACGACGAGAGCGCGGACGACACGCCGGGCGTGCCCCGGGGGGTCGCGGTCACCGACGGCGTCGCCCTGGCCGAAGCCGCCGACGCCGGTCCGGGCCCCGAACCGAAGCTCAACCGGTAGGGGAGGAGGAACCGTGCACCCCACCGCACCCCGCCCGCGCGCCGGCGGCTGGATCGTCGGCCCGCCCGCCGGGCGCCCGCCCGCCCTGCGGCTGTTCTGCCTGCCGCACGTCGGCGGCGCGGCCTCGGCCTACGAGCCGTGGCGCGGCGCGCTCGGCGAGGACGTCGAGGTCTGCCCCGTCGAGCTGCCCGGTCGGCAGACCCGGCTGCGGGAGCGGCCCGTCGACCGCCTCGGTCCGCTGGTGGACGCGCTCGCCTCGGCGCTCGGGGACGAGCTGGACGTGCCGTACGCGGTGTTCGGCCACAGCCTGGGCGCGCTCGTCGCGTTCGAGCTGGCCCGGGAACTGCGCCGGCGCGGCGCGGGGGAGCCGCGGGTGCTGTTCGCCTCCGGCGGCGCGGCGCCCCGGCTGCCGAGGCTGCGGCGACCGGTGCACGACGCGCCGGACGACCGGGTGATCGCCCTGCTCAAGACCCTGGGCGGGCTGCCGGACGACGTGCTGGACGAGCCGGAGCTGCTGCGGCTGTTCCTGCCGACGATCCGGGCGGACTTCGCGGTGTTCGAGACCTACGAGTACCGGCCCGAGCCGCCGCTCGCCTGCCCGGTGGTGGTGTTCACCGGCCGTGAGGACGTCGAGGTGCCGCCCGCCCGGGTCGCGCCCTGGTCGGCCGAGAGCACCGGCCCGTTCGCCTCGCACGTGCTGCCCGGCGGCCACTTCTTCGTCCACACCGCGCGGCCGGCGCTGCTGGACCTGGTCCGCGCCGCGCTGGCCGAGCACGCGCCGCGCCCGCTGGACGCCCACGGAGCCACCCACCAGTAAGTGCCCCGCACGGGCGCACGCGGAGGAGTCACCCACATGCCGGACTATTCGATCACCCTCTCCCCGGAGGTCCCCGGGAGCATGGCGGAGGAGCTGGCCAAGCGCGTCTACTACGCCGCGGCCGAGATCCACCGGTTCAGCCTCGTGCGCGGACCGGGTGGCGAGGTGCGGGAGGTCGAGGTCTCCACCGCGGACGGCGCCGACCCGGACGAGATCGGCCGCAAGCTGAACCTGGTGGTGCGGCGGGACGTGCTGCCCCAGGGCGAGGTCGCGGACGTGCCGGTGGTGTGGCAGTCCATGGCGATGCCGCGCCCGTCGCGCGTCACCTTCGCCGACGTCGAGGACGCCGGGCTGGTGACCCGCATGGGCGACGGCGCCTACGCGGCGAGCGGCGCGCTGGCGCGGCTGCTGTCCGCGCTGGACGAGCGGGTCCGGGCGCTCGCCGTCGACCGGTTCGGCGCGGTCGAGAACCACTACCCGGCGCTGATCCCCACCGACGTGCTGCACAGGGCCGGCTACTTCGACTCGTTCCCGCAGTTCCTCATGACCGCGGGCCGGTTCCACTCCGACGCCGACGTGTACCAGGGGTTCGCGGCGCAGTTCGAGGCGGCCGACGACAAGGCGGCGTTCATGGACGGCCGCACCGGGCACACCGGCTACTGCCTGTCGCCCACGGTCTGCTACCACACCTACCACCAGCTCGCCGGGACGCGGCTGCCCGCCGAGGGCCGCGTGCTCACCGCCTCCGGCAAGATCTTCCGCTTCGAGTCCCGCTACCACCGCACGCTGGAGCGGCTGTGGGACTTCACCATGCGCGAGGTGGTGTTCCTCGGCAGCCGCGGCGCGGTCGCCGAGCTGCGGCAGGCCCTCGTGGACGCGGTGTGCGCGCTCGTGGACGACCTCCGGCTCGCCGGCCACCTGGAGGTGGCGAACGACCCGTTCTTCAGCAACGGCGCGACCGCCAAGCGGGTCATGGTGCAGCGGGCCCTGAAGATGAAGTACGAGCTGCAGATGCCGGTGGTCGAGGACCGGACGATCGCGGTCGGCTCGTTCAACCTGCACGGCGCCAAGTTCGGCGAGGCGTTCGGCATCACCACGCCGGACGGCTCGCCCGCGCACTCCGGCTGCATCGGCATCGGGATGGAGCGGATCGCCTACGCCTTCCTGTGCCGCCACGGCATCGACCCGTCCGGCTGGCCGGAGATCTGAGGCGCACACCCCCGCGCCCACGCCGATCACGTCATGGAGGACCCCGACATGGTGCACCCAGCGTCCCGGAGAGCACGCACGTCCGCGCGGACGGCGGGCAACGGCCCGACCGTGCCGTTCGTCGTGGCCGGGGTCCACGGCGCGATCGACCCCGCGGCCGGGATCCCCGGCCGTCCGGGGACCTCCGGGCCGCCGGTGGAGGCCGCCGCGCCGGCGCGGCGCGAAGCCGAACGCCGCACCACGGCATGACCGCGAACACCGCAGCGGAGAGGAGCACGCGAGTGGGACAGGAGCACGGTGTCGACCACCTGGGGCCGCTCCCCGCGTTCATGGCGCCGGGTGACGGCGGCGTCATCCCGATCGTCACCCCGGTGGGGGACAAGATGTGGCTGGTCCGCGACTACGCGCTGGGCCGCCGGCTGCTCGCGGACCAGCGGTTCAGCCGGGCGGAGGCGACCCGGCCGCACGCGCCCCGGTTCAACGACGCCCAGCCCGCCGCGGACGCGTTGATGAGCATGGACGGCGCCGAGCACGCCCGGCTGCGGCGGATCGTGAGCGGCGCGTTCAGCACCCGACGGGTCGCCGCGCTGACCGCGTCCGTCGAACGCCTCGCCGACGACCTGCTGGACGCGCTGGCCGCGGCCGGGCCGGGCGCGGACCTGGTCGAGGGCCTGGCCAACCCGCTGCCGATGTCGGTGCTGTGCTCGATGCTCGGCGTGCCGGCCGAGGACGCGCCGGCGTTCCGCGACCGGGTCGAGGTGCTGTTCGACATCTCCGCGAGCACGCCCAGGGAGAAGTCCGGGCGTCGCCTGGAACTGGTCGAGTACATGGGCGAGCTGATCGCGCGCAAGCGGCGGGCCGACGACGAGGACCTGCTGACCGACCTCATCGCCGCGCAGGACGAGGGCAGGCTGTCCCCGGGCGAGCTGCTGACCCTGGGCCTGACCCTGCTGATGGCCGGGTACGAGACCACGGTCGGCCAGATCGCCCTGTCGGTCCTCGCGCTGCTGTCCGAACCCGGTGCGTGGGAGCACGCGCGGGACCGGCCGGACCTGCTCGACCCGCTGGTGGACGACCTGCTGCGGCTCACGCCCTCGACGCCGCTGAGCTTCCCGAGGGTGGCCGTCGAGCCGGTGCAGCTCGGGGCCGTCACCGTCCAGGCCGGCGAGGCGGTGGTCGTCTCGCTGCTGCACGGCAACCGCGACCCGGGGACCTGGGCGCGGCCGGACCGGCTGAGCCCGGAGGAGCACGGCGAGGTGCACCTGACGTTCGGGCACGGCGTGCACCGCTGCCTCGGCGCGCCGTTGGCCCGGCTGCAACTGCGGATCGTCCTGCAACGCCTGCTCGCGCGCTTCCCCGCGCTGCGCGTCGCGCCCGGACCGGAGTCGGTCGTCTGGAAGGAAGGGCTGTCGATCCGCGGCCTGGCCCGGCTGCGGGTGCGGTGGTAGCGCACCCCGCGCCGGACGACCGAAGCGAGTGAGGAGTCAAGCCGTGAACACGCCCCGCGTCCCCCAGCAGTCGGCCGTCGCCGTCGTCGGTTTCGCGTGCCGCTTCCCCCGTGCCGCAGGCCCGGCCGAGTTCTGGCGGTTGCTGGCGGACGGGGCGAGCGCCATCGGCGACGCGCCGAGCGGCCGGTGGGAGGGCGTCCCGGGGCCGCGGCGCGGCGGGTTCCTCGAGTCGGTCGGCGAGTTCGACGCGGAGTTCTTCGGCATCTCGCCCCGCGAGGCGGCGGCGATGGACCCCCAGCAGCGGCTCGTGCTCGAACTGGTGTGGGAGGCCGTCGAGGACGCGGGCGTGCCGCCGGAGGCGTTGCGCGCCACCCGCACCTCGGTGCACGTGGGCGCGTTGCGCGACGACTACGCGGCGCTGGTCCACCAGCGCGGCGGGGACGCCGTCACCCAGCACACCATGACCGGCGTCAACCGGGCGATCATCGCCAACCGGGTCTCCTACCACCTGGGGCTGCGCGGGCCGAGCGTGTCGGTGGACACCGCGCAGTCGTCGTCGCTGACCGCCGTCCACCTGGCCTGCGCCGGGCTGCGCGGCGGCGAGGCGGACCTGGCCATCGCCGCCGGCGTGAACCTGAACCTGCTGCCCGGCAACGTGGTGGCGGAGCAGCGCTTCGGCGCGTTGTCGCCGGACGGAGCCACCTACGCGCTGGACGCCAGGGCCAACGGCTTCGTGCCGGGCGAGGGCGGCGGCGTGGTGGTGCTCAAGCCGCTGGACCGGGCGCTGGCCGACGGCGACCGGGTGCACGGCGTGATCCTGGGCAGTGCGCTGAACAACGACGGCGCGACGCCGGGCCTGACCGTGCCCAGCGCGGACGCGCAGCAGGCCGTGCTGCGGGAGGCTTGCGCGAACGCCGGGGTCGCCGCCGACGCGGTGCAGTACGTCGAGCTGCACGGCACCGGCACCCCGGTCGGCGACCCGATCGAGGCCGCCGCCCTGGGCGCCGCGCTCGGCGCGGGCCGGGCCGCCGGTGAGCGGCTGCGGGTGGGGTCGGTCAAGACGAACATCGGCCACCTGGAGAGCGCGGCCGGCATCGCCGGGCTGATCAAGGTCCTGCTGAGCATCCGCCACCGCACCCTCCCGGCCAGCCTGAACTTCGACACCCCCAACCCCCGGATCCCGCTGGACCGGCTGGGCCTGGAGGTGCAACGGGAGCGGACCGCCTGGCCGCACGACGACCGCCCGCTGGTGGCCGGGGTCAGCTCGTTCGGGATGGGCGGCACCAACTGCCACGTCGTGGTGGGCGAACCGCCTCCGGCCGGCGGCGACGCGAGGGCCGTCGAACGGCCGGCGTCGGCGCACGCTGCGACCGAACCGGCGGCGCCCGGCCCGCAGGCGTCGGAGCCCATCGCGGGCGGCTCGGCGGCAGGGCAGCCCCCGGCGGTTCCGGGCGCGGGCCGACCCGAGTCCGCAGTGCCGGCGGCGGGGCAGCCTCCGGCGGAACCGGCGGTTCCGGGCGCGGGCCGGGCCGAGTCCGCGGTGCCGGCGGCGGGGCGTCCCCGGGCCGAGCCGGCGGCTTACGGCGCGGGATCGGCCGTCCTGGTGTGGCCGGTGTCGGGGCACACGCCGGCGGCGCTGCGGGCGCAGGCGGAGCGGTTGCGGGAGTTCGTGGTCCGACACCCCGAGCACTCGGCGGACGCCGTCGGTCGGGCGCTCGTCACCACCCGTGCGACGTTCGACCACCGAGCCACCGTCGTTGCGACCGACCGCGCCGGCCTCCTGGACGGCCTCGCCGCGATCGCGGCGGGCACGCCGGCGGCCGGTGTCGTGTCCGGCGTGGCCGAACCCGGACGGCTCGGGTTCGTGTTCACCGGGCAGGGCGCGCAGCGCGCGGGCATGGGCGCCGGCCTGTACGCCGCCTTCCCGCGCTACGCCGAGGCGTTCGACGCGGTCGCCGCGGAACTCGACCCCCACCTGCCCCGACCCCTCGCCGACGTGATCGCCGAAGGCGGCGCGGAACTCGACCGCACCGGCTACACCCAGCCCGCCCTGTTCGCGGTCGAGGTCGCGTTGTTCCGGCTCCTCGAATCCTGGGGCCTGCGCCCGGACCACGTCGCCGGCCACTCGATCGGCGAGATCGGCGCCGCGCACGTCGCCGGCGTGCTCACGCTGCCCGACGCGGCCCGCCTGGTCGTCGCCCGGTCCCAGCTGATGCAGGACCTGCCGGAGGGCGGGGCCATGGTCGCCGTGCAGGCGACCGAGGACGAACTGCTCGACCTGCTGCACGCCGAACCGGACCTGGCCGTGGCCGCCGTCAACGGCCCCGACGCCGCGGTGGTCTCCGGTGACGAACAGGCCGCGCTCCGCGTCGCCGCCGCACTCGCCGCACGCGGCCGCAAGACGAAGCGGCTCGACGTCAGCCACGCCTTCCACTCGCCGCGCATGGACCCGATGCTCGACGCGTTCCGCACCACCGCCGCCACCCTGGCCTACGCCCCGCCGACCATCCCGGTCGTCTCCACGGTGACCGGCCGAGTGGCCACCGCCGACCAGCTCACCTCGCCCGACTACTGGGCCGAGCAGGTCCGCCGCCCGGTGCGCTTCCTCGACGCCGTCCGCACGCTGGCCGCCGAGGGCGTCACCACCCTGCTGGAACTGGGACCGGACGGCGTCCTCTCGGCGCACGCGCCCGCCGAGGTCGTGGCCGCGCCGCTGCTGCGCGCCGACCGCCCGGACGTCACGGTGGCGGTGGAGGCGGTGGCCCGCGCCCACGTGCGGGGCCACGCGGTCGACTGGACGGCGGTGCCGGGCGACCACCCGACCCCGGCCCGCGTCGAGCTGCCCACCTACGCCTTCCAGCGCCGGCACCACTGGTTCGACGCGGAGACCACCACCCGCCCGGCGGAAACGCCCCACGACGCCGGACAACTGGTTCGCGCCCACATCGCCGCCGTGCTCGGCAGCGGTCCGGGCGAGCGGGTCGCCGAGCACAAGACGTTCACCGACCTGGGGTTCAGCTCGCTGATGGCCACCGAGCTGCGTACCGCCCTGGCCGCCGCCACCGGCCTGCCGCTGCCCGGCGGACTCCTGTTCTCCTGCCCCACGCCCGCCGCGCTGACCGCGTTCCTCGCGGCCGAGCTGACCGGAGCCACGCCCGAGACCCGCCCCGTGGCCCGCGCCCGGGAGGACGACCCGGTGGCGATCGTGGGGATGGCGTGCCGCTTCCCCGGCGGGGTCGCCTCGCCGGAGGACCTGTGGCGGCTGGTGGCCGACGAGGTGGACGCGGTGGGCGACTTCCCCGCCGACCGCGGCTGGGACCCCGACCTGTTCGACCCCGACCCCGGCAAGCCGGGCCGCAGCACCGTGCGGCACGGCGGGTTCCTGCGCGACGCCGGCGGGTTCGACGCCGCGTTCTTCGGCATCTCGCCGCGCGAGGCCGAGGCGATGGACCCGCAGCAGCGGCTGCTGCTGGAGACGGCCTGGGAGGCGGTCGAGCGGGCCGGGGTCGACCCGCGCTCGTTGCAGGGCACGTCCACCGGCGTCTTCGTCGGCGCGACGGCCCTGGAGTACGGGCCGCGGATGGCCGAGGCGTCCCGGCACGCGCACGGGCACGTGCTCACCGGCACGACCACCAGCGTCGCGTCCGGCCGCATCGCCTACCAGCTCGGCCTGCACGGGCCGGCGATCACCGTCGACACGGCGTGCTCGTCGTCGCTGGTGGCGCTGCACCTGGCCGTCCGGTCGCTGCGGTCGGGGGAGTGCGACCTCGCCCTGGCGGGCGGCGTCACGGTGATGTCCACGCCCGGCATGTTCGTGGAGTTCTCGCGGCAGCGCGGGTTGGCGCCGGACGGCCGCTGCAAGTCCTTCGGCGCGGGCGCGGACGGCACCGGGTGGTCCGAGGGCGTGGGCCTGGTCCTGGTCGAACGGCTGTCCGACGCGCTGCGGCAGGGCCACCGGGTGCTGGCCCTGGTCCAGGGCAGCGCGGTGAACCAGGACGGCGCGTCCAACGGCCTCACCGCGCCCAACGGCCGCGCCCAGGAAGCGGTGATCCGCACCGCCCTGGCCGACGCGGGCCTCGCGCCGTCCGATGTGGACGCCGTGGAGGCGCACGGCACCGGCACGGTGCTGGGCGACCCGATCGAGGCCGAGGCGCTGGCCGCGGTGTACGGCGACAGGCCCGCGGATCGGCCGCTGTTCGTCGGTTCGCTGAAGTCCAACATCGGCCACGCGCAGGCCGCCGCGGGGATCGGCGGCGTGATCAAGGTGGTCGGCGCGTTGCGGACCGGCGAGCTGCCGCGCTCCCTGCACGCCGACGAACCCACCCCGAGGGTGGACTGGGACGCGGGCCGCCTGGCGCTGCTGCGTCGGGCGCGGCCGTGGCCCGAGGTCGACCGGCCGAGGCGGGCGGGCGTGTCCTCGTTCGGGATCAGCGGGACGAACGCCCACGTCATCCTGGAGCAGGCCCCGGAGCAGGCACCGGACCCCCGGACCGGCGACGCGCCCGGCACACCCGTCCCGTGGGTGCTGCACGCCCGCAGTGGGACCGCGCTGCGCGCCCAGGCCGCCCGACTGCGCGCCCACCTCGACACGTCCGGCGCGGACGCCGCCGACATCGGCCTCGCCCTGGCCACCACGCGCACCGCGTTCGAGCACCGCGCGGTGGTCGTCGGCCGCGACGCCACCGACCTCCGCGCCGGCCTGGACGCCCTGGCCGCCGGGCTCGACGCGCCGACCGTGCACCGGGGTTCGGCGGCCGACGCGGGCCGCACCGCCTTCCTGTTCACCGGCCAGGGCGCGCAACGCGTCGGCATGGGCCGCGGGCTGCACGCGGTGCACCCCGTCTTCGCCGCCGCGTTCGACGAGGTCTGCGCCGCCTTCGACGGCCTGCTCGACGTGCCGCTGCGGGACGTGGTGTTCGCCGAACCGGGCACCGACCACGCCGACCTGCTGCACCGCACCTCCTACACCCAGCCCGCCCTGTTCGCCGTCGAAACGGCGCTCGTCCGGCTGCTGGCGCACCACGGCGCCGTCCCCGACCTGCTGGCCGGGCACTCGATCGGCGAGGTCGGCGCGGCCCACGCCGCCGGTGTGCTGTCGCTGCCCGACGCGGCCCGGCTCGTCGCGGCCCGCGGCAGGCTGATGCAGGCAGCCCCGGCCGGCGGCGCGATGATCGCGATCGAGGCCGAGCCGGACGAGGTGCGGGACTCGCTGGACCGCCTGTCGATCGCCGCCGTCAACGGCCGCCGCTCGGTGGTGGTCTCCGGTGACGCGGACGAGGCCGAACGCGTCGCCGCGCGGTGGCGCGAGGCCGGCCGCCGGGTGCGCCGCCTCACCGTCAGCCACGCGTTCCACTCGCCCCACATGGACGGCGTGCTCGCGGAGTTCCGCGCCGTCGTCGCCGGGCTCGACCTCCGCGCGCCCACCATCCCGATCATCTCCACCGTCACCGGTGAGCGCGCCACCGCCGACCGGATGACCTCGCCCGACTACTGGGCGCGGCAGATCCGCGACACCGTCCGGTTCGCCGACGCGGTGCGCACGCTCGCCGCGCTGGACGCCACGGTGTTCCTCGAGATCGGCCCGGACGCCGTCCTCGCCCCGGCGGCCGCGGGCCTGCTGGACGACGGCGTCACGGTCGTGCCGCTGCTGCGCGCGGGCCACGACGAGGTGGAGACGTTCGGCGCGGGCCTGGCCACGGCGTACGCGCACGGCGCGCCGTTGCGCGCGGACACCTTCTTCCCCCGCGCGACCCCGGCCCCGCTGCCCACGTACCCGTTCCAGCGCGAGCGCTTCTGGCACGTGCCGGCCGCGCGGACCGACGCCCGCGCGCTGGGCCTCGACCCGGCCGACCACCCGCTGCTGACCGGTGTGCTGGACCGCGCCGACGGCGTCGCCGACGTGCTCACCGGCCGGATCTCGGCGTCCGAGCACGCCTGGCTCGCCGACCACGCGATCGGCGGCGCCACCCTCGTGCCCGCCACGGCGCTGCTCGACCTGGCCGCCGCCGCGGGTGACCGGCTCGGCGTCCCCCGGGTCGGGGAGCTGACCCTGGAGACGCCGCTCGACCTGTCCGCGCACGCCTCCCTGCGACTCCAGGTGGTGGTCGCCGAGGCGGACGCGCACGGCCGCCGCGCCTTCACCGTCCACGCCCGCCCGGACACCGGGGAGACGTGGACCCGCCACGCCACGGGGGTCCTCGACCCGGCCGGCGACCCGACCGGCGCCGCCGACACCTGGCCGCCCGCGGACGCGACGCCCGAACCCGTTGACGACGCCTACGCGCGCCTGGCCGAGCGCGGTTACCACTACGGCCCGGCCTTCCAGGGCCTGCGCGCGCTGTGGCGGTCCGGCACGTCCACGTTCGCCGAGATCGCCCTGCCCGAGCCGCTGCGCGCGGACGCCGACCGCTACCGCGTGCACCCGGCCCTGCTGGACGCCGCGCTGCACGCGCTGGTGCTGCACGCGGAGGCCCCGGACGACCGGATCCTGCTGCCGTTCAGCTGGAACGACGTGACCCTGCACGCGACCGGCGCGACCGGGCTGCGGGTCCGCAGCACGCCGAACGACGACGGCACCACGACCCTGGAGCTGGCCGACCCCGGCGGCGCGCCCGTGGCCACCGTCCGGTCGCTGGCCCTGCGCCCCGTGCCCCGGGCCCGCCTCGGCACGGCCGGCGTGGCCGACGCGCTGTTCACGGTCGAGTGGCCGGTCGTCACCCCGGCCGAACCCGCCACCGCCGCCGGATCCGCCGCCACCGCCGCCACCGCCGCCACCTCCGGGACCGTCGGGACCGTCGGGACCGCCGGGACCGTCGCCGCCGCGACCGCCACCGCTGGCGTCGACGTCGTGACCATCCGCGCCGACCGGCCCGACGCGATCCGCCACGTGCTGCACCGGGTCCGGGAAGGGCTGGCCGGGGACCGCACGCTGCTCGTGGTCACGCACAACGCGGTCGCGGCCCGTCCCACCGACGAGATCGACCTCGACACCGCCGGCGTCTGGGGACTCGTCCGCTCCGTGCAGTCCGAGCACCCCGGCCGGGTGCTGCTCGCCGACACCGACGACCCGGCGGCCGACGTCCTGGCCGCCGTCGCCACGGGGGAGCCCCAGGTGGCGATCCGGGACGGCGCGATCCACGTCCCCCGCCTCGTCCGCCGCCGCCCGGCCACCACACCCGCGCCCCGGCTCGACCCCGCCGGCACGGTGCTGATCACCGGCGGCACCGGCGGCCTCGGCGCGCTCCTGGCACACCACCTGGTCACCGCGCACGGCGTGCGGCACCTGCTGCTGGTCAGCCGGAGCGGTGGGGCCGCGCCCG
>NZ_JBHYXZ010000150.1:0-20102 GCF_042752395.1 Actinosynnema sp. NPDC059335
GGTCCGACGGCCACCACCGAGTGCACCTCGCGGCAGCGGCCGGCGAGGCCGAGCGCGTCGAGCAGCGGGTCGCGGTCGAACCGCAGCCGCAACTCGGCCGGCAGCCCCGCCGCCGACGACACGCACAGCAGGTTCGTCGCCACGTGCGCCGCGTCGAGCTGGGCGTAGAGGTACCCGCGGTCGCCGTACTTGCGCATCGACAGCCACGGCCTGCTCACCACGAAGACCAGCGCGCCGCCGGGGTCGGGCAGCGCGAGCCCGGCGCGTTCGCACGACCACGCGGCCGACTCGCCCGGCAGCCGGTGCGCCAGCCGGCGCACCGGGTCGACGTGCAGCACGTGCGGCGCGCCCGCGCGGTCCCGGTCGCCGGTGACGACCCGGAACTCGTACGGGTACAACGCGCCCGCCGACGGCACGGCGCGCGGCCCGCCGCGCTTCACCGCGCCGACCGCCGTGAACGCCGCGTCGACGAGCCCGAGCGCCAGCCGGATCCCGGGCGCGGTCAACGGGAAGCCGTCGGGGTGGCCGTCCGGCGACGTGATCGACATCCGGTCCCACAGGCGCGCGGGCACGACCTGGCGCTCCGCTTCGCCGGACAAGAGCACGCCACCGCGTCGCATCCGCTTCCCCCAGTCGTCCACGCCGGTCCGAATACGACGACGGTGGCAACCGGTGGTCCACGGCCGGTCCACAGCCGGTCCACGGTGGTGGCCGCGCGGTACACGACCATGATTGGTTGAACCATTCGGAGGAGTGCCTTCTCCGGGGTTGCCCCTACTCTCGATTACCGGGGAGACACGAGCGGTTACGGAGGGTCCCGTGCTGTTCCGGGTGCTGGGGGGCGTCGAGGTCGTGTTGCCGGACGGCCGCGAACTGGCCGTCCGGTCCGCGAAGCAACGCAGGCTGCTGACCGTGCTGCTGATGAACGCCAACCACTGGGTGTCGGTGGACAAGCTCGTCGACGTGCTGTGGGACGACGAACCGCCCCGGTCGGCGGTGGGCAACATGAAGACCTACGTGTGGAAGCTGCGCACCGCGTTGGCCGACGGGCGGATCAGCAGCGGCGCGAACGGCTACCGCATCGACGTGGCGCGGGACGAGCTGGACCTGTTCCGCTTCGAGGACGACGTGCGGCTCGGGCACCAGGCGGCGGCGGCCCGCGACTGGCCGCTCGCCGAACGGCTCACCTCGGCCGCGATCGCGTTGTGGCGCGGTGAGCCGTTCGCGGAGCTGGAGACGCCGGACGTCCGGGCGTTCCGGACCCGGCTGGGCGAACTCCGGCTGACCGCGCAGGAGGACCGCTTCCGCGCGCACCTCGCGCTCGGGTCGCACGACGACGCGAGCGCCGAGCTGCAGGCGCTCGTGGCGGCGCACCCGTTGCGGGAGCGGCTGCGGGGCCTGCTGATGCTGGCGCTGTACCGGTGCGGGCGGCAGGCCGAGGCGTTGGCCGTGTACCAGGACTTCCGCGCCGTGCTGGACCGGGAACTCGGCCTGGAGCCGGGGGAGGAGCTGACCCGGCTCCAGCACGACATCCTCAACCAGGCCCCGGTGCTGCGGGTGGAGCGGTCCGAGGCGGCCCGCGCGCTGCCCGGCCCCGCCGCCGAACCGCCGCCGGCGCAGTTGCCCGCCGACATCGCGAGCTTCGTCGGTCGCACCGCCGACCTGGCGCTGCTGGACGAGGGGCTGTCCGACGGGGTCGCGTCCACGTGGGTGATCAGCGGACCGCCGGGCGTGGGCAAGTCGGCGCTCGCCGTGCACTGGGCGCACCGCGTGCGGGACCGGTTCCCGGACGGCCAGCTGTACCTCGACCTGCGCGGCCACGCCGGCGATCCGGCCGTGGGCACGGGTGACGCGTTGAGCCGGTTGCTGCGCTCCCTGGGCACGCCGCCCGACCGGGTGCCGTCCGACCCGGCGGAGCGCGCGGGCGCGTTCCGGTCGGCGCTGGCCCACCGGCGGGTGCTGATCGTGCTGGACAACGCGCACGACTCGGCCCAGGTCCGCGCGCTGCTGCCGGGGCACCAGGGCTGCCTGGTCCTGGTGACCAGCCGCAACGAGCTGCGCGGCCTGGTCGCGCTCGACGACGCCCGCTCGTTGCCGGTCGGCGTGCTGGGGGAGGAGGAGGCGGTCCACCTGCTGCGACGGATGCTCGGGGCGCGCCGGGTGGACCGGGAGCCCGCCGACGTGCGTCGGCTGTGCGCCCTGTGCGGCCACCTGCCGCTCGCGATCCGGATCGCCGCCGCGACCCTGTCCGCCCGGCCGCACCAGGGGATCGGCGGGCTGGCCGACCGGTTGGCGGCGGGCGACCCGTTGACCGCGCTGGCCGTCGGCGCGGAACCCGACATGACCGTCCGCGCGGCGTTCGACCAGTCGTACACGGCGTTGCCGGTGGGCGCGCGGGCGTTGTTCCGGCGGCTGGCCTTGTTGCCGGGCGCGGACTTCTCGGCCGAGGTGGTGGTCGTGCTGTCGGACGACGACCAGGACACGTTGGACGCGCTGGACGTGTTGTGCGCCGAGCACCTGGTGGACCACTACGCCCCACAGCGGTACCGGATCCACGGGTTGTTGCGCGCGTACGGGGTGGAGCGGGCCGACCACGAGGGCGGCCGGGACGAGGCGGTGGACCGGGTGCTGCGCTTCTACGTGCGCAGGGCGACCGCCGCGGTGGCGGTGGTGGCGTCGGACGCGGCGGTGGGCGGGGCGTCGCGCCCGTTCGGCCGCGGCGAGGCGTTGGAGTGGCTGGACGCCGAAGCGCCGAACCTGGTCGCCGCGGTCGCCCACGCGACCCGCCACGGCCCACCGGACCACGCCCGCCCCCTGGCGAACGCCCTCGCCACCTACTTCCGCTTCCGCAACCGCCGACCCGCCGCCTCGGACCCGACCGCCGCCGCGCTCGCCACCGCGACCCCACCGCCGGCCTGAACCCCGCTACCGCAGCGGTTCCCACGCCGGCCTGTGTGTCGGAGCCCGCCTGCCGCGCCGCCCCGACCGCCGGGCTCGCCACGGCGCGTTCTCCGGGGCGAGGGCCGGAAGCCCTGCCGGTCGCAGCGCGCCCCACCCCGCCGAACTCCCCGCCGCACCAACACTTCCGGCCGGCCACGCGGTCGGTTCACCCGCGCCACGGCGTGGGGTCGAAGTCGTCGTCGTCCTCGTCCCGGTCCCCGTCACCGCGACCCCGCGCGGGCGGTTCGCCCTCCGGTCGCTCCGGGAACGCGCGGCGGAAGCTGCCGACTACGGCGGCCACGCTTTCCGTGTCCTCGCCGACCACCTCGACCATCACCGCCTCCACCCGCGCGGCCAGTCGGGACTGCGCGCGGCGCATCGCGGCGTCCAGTTCCCGCACGATCTCCGACGGTCGCACCCCCACCAGCGAGTCCGACGCGCTCATCGCGGTGACCAGGCCGTTCTGCCCGACGGTCACCCGCACCCCGCCGTTCAACCCCTCCTCGGTCACGGAGAGCGTGCTGAGCCGCCGCTCCAGTTTCCGGTAGCGCTCGGCCGTCCCGGCGGCGCGTGCCGACCACTCCGCGATGCGCCGTTCGAGCGCGTCTTCGCCACTGGGAGACATCGGCTTCGTCCTTTCAGATGACAACCGGTACCGGGTGGAGCAACTCGTCCCGTTCCCCACCGACGCAGTGGGCCCGGTCACTATATTCACGCTCAGTCAACGGCTCGACACGTTGGGATTACACATGACGGGGAAATACGGCCTTCTGACGACCGAGCTGCAGGCGCACGTGCAACACCTGCGGGACGTGTCCGACGTGCTGGCCGAAGCGCTGTCGCTCGCCCGGGGCGCGGGCGCGCCCCCCGACGCGTTCGGCGTGCTGTTCACCTCCGTGCCCGGCGACCTCGGGCCGATGGTCGAGCAGGCCGTCGAGGCGGTGCGCGACGCCGTGGACTCGGTGTCCACCAGCACGGACCTGGTGATCGACACGATCGCCGAGTACGACGAGGTCGAGCGCGGGAACGCCGAGGCGTTCACGCCCTGAGGGGAGTCAGGTGACCGACACCGAGGCGGGCTTCCGCCTGGCCCAGGAGATCGACCGGTCCACCCGCGAGCTGGAGCAGGCCGCGTGGGCGGACCCGGGGATCAGCGTCAAGGAGGGCGCGCTGGCCGTCCTCGGCGCGATCGCGAACCCCGCCCAGGCGGCGCTGAGCGCCGGCGTCGGCTGGCTGATCGAGCACGTCGAGCCGCTGCGCGAGGCGTTGGACGAGCTGGCGGGCGACCCGGCCGCCATCGCGGCCTACGCCGACGCGTGGACCGGGATCGCCACCCGGATGACCGAGGCGCAGCAGCGGCTCGCCCAGGTCGTCGCCGCGGACACGGCGGGCTGGAGCGGCGAGGCCGCCGACGCCTACCGCGCCCAGGCGCGCGAGCAGGAGGGCGGCCTGGCCGCCGTCGCCGCGACCGCCGCCAACGTCGCCGCCGCGGTGCGCAGCGCGGGCGACGTGATCGGGTCGGTGCGCGACATGGTCCGCGACATCGTCGCCGAGTGCGTCGGCACGATCCTGTCCCGGCTGCCGATCTGGCTCGGCCTCGTCACCGCCACCGCCGGGCTGGCCCTGCCCGGCATCCTCATCGACCTGGCCATGCTGGTGGCCGAGTTCCTCCTCTGATGGCCAAGCGCAGCGTCGGCAAGACGCTCGCCGCCGCGGCCAGGTCCACCCGGACGCTCAGGTCGGCCACGAAGGCCACGGCGCAGACCGCCGGGCAGACCAAGGCGGTGCTCAAGCGGACCCGCCGGGTGCGCAGCAGCACGGGCGCGGTCGCCAAACCCGTGCCCAAGGGCAAGGTCCACCAGGTCACCATCAGCGCGAAGAAGTACCCCGAGTCGGCCAAGCACATCCGCGACGCCCAGAAAGCCGGCCACCCCAAGGTCCTCACCGTCAACCGCGCCGGCGCGAAGGCCAACCGGCGCGCGTCGTTGCGGGGCATGCCCAAGGTCAAGGGCAAGGACCTGGACGAGTACCCCTTCGCCGCGACCAAGGAGGGCGGCCGGGGCGCGAGCGTCAGACCCATCGCGCCGGGCGACAACCGGGGCTCCGGGTCGTCGATGGGGCACCAGATACGCGGCCTGCCCAACGGGGCCAAGTTCGAGGTGAAGGTCGTGCCATGAGACGGTTGCACTCGGCAACCACCCGCCGGAGCGAGGAGACGCGATGCTCAGCCCGCTGGAGGACCTCCTGACCAGGGCTCAGGGCCGACTGGGGCAGGACGCGCAGGTGGACTTCGGGGTCGGCGGGGCGTTCGGCGAGCTGGCGGCGCTGCTCAGTGGCCGCAACGGGTTCACCGTGTTCGGCTCCGCGGTGCAGGTGTACCGCGCGGGCACGCCCGGCGCGGGTCCGGAACTCGGCGAGTGGAACACCGGCGAGCTGTGGAAGGACACCTTCGGGGGCCTGGCCGACGACGTGTTCTGCTTCGGCCAGGACGTGCTGGGCACGCAGTTCGGCATCCTGGGCGAGCAGGTGGTGCTGTTCGACCCGGAGACCGCCGACGTCGAGGTGATCGGCAAGAGCCTCCAGGACTGGGCGGCGTGGCTGCTGGCCGACCCGCAGGCGAACGCGACCGTGGGGCTGACCGTCGACTGGGAGCGCACCCACGGCCGCCTGTCGCCCGATCAGCGCCTGGTGCCGTTGCGGTTCCTCGCCCTGGGCGGCGAGCTGGAGCTGGACAACCTCGTGGTCAAGGAGGCCGCCGAGGCGATGCGCGTCCGCGGGCCGATCGCGCAGCAGCTGCACGACCTGCCCGACGGCGCGGAGATCGACCTCAACGTGGAGTGACCGGGCGGCCCCGGCGACGGGACGCCGTCAGGACCGCACTTCGGTCACCGGCGGCGCGTGCTCGGCGAACACCGGCAGCTCGATGCGCAGCGCGGACAGCCCGCGGGCCCCGTCGAGCCGCGACTGCTGCACCGGCACGTCTATCCGCACCGGCGGGTCGTCGCGGCCGTGCGCGGCCACGCTCGCCTCGATCGCGAACGCCCGCACCAGCCGGTCCACCCGGTAGGTGCCGGGCTGGTCGCCGCGGCGCAGCAGCCCCGCCTCCAGCAGCTCCTCGGCCAGCTCGCCCCCGTCGTGCATGACCGTGTCCGGGTCGCAGCGGAACGGCAGGCGCGCGATGCGCGTCAGCAGCGTCTTGGCGGCGTCGCCGAGGTCCTGGTAGGCCGAGTTCAACGCCTCGCGCAGGGACAGGTCGCCGATGCGCAGCCAGTTCAGCGCGCCGTCGCGCTCCATGAGCTTCGCGTTGGCCCGCTGCAACGACAGGTCCGGCCGCGCGACCAGCTTGCGCAGCGCGATGGTCAGCGCCAGCGGCAGGTCGCCGCACAGCTCGGCGAGCCGGTCGCACTCCAGCGGCTCGGCCGCGGCCCGCTCGGGCACCGCCGCCGTGATCATCGCGATCGACTGCGACCGCGGCGGCACCTCCAGCCGCACGCGGCGCACGCCGTCCAGGCCCAGCAGCGGTTTCCGGCTCACCACCAGGGTCACGCTGTGCCGCGACTCGGCCAGCAGCGGCCGCACCTGGCGCTCGTCGCGGACGTTGTCCAGCAGCACCACCAGCTTGCGCTCGGCCAGCAGCGAGCGGTACAGCCCGGCGCGCTGGTCGACCGTGCCCGGCAGGAGGTCTGCGGGCACTCCCAGGGCCCGCAGGAATCCGTCGAGCACGAACCCGGCGTCCGACGCCGTGCCGGTCAGCACGCCGAGGTCGGCGTACAACTGGCCGTCGACCATGTCGGCGGCGATGCGGTGCGCGTAGTGCAGGGCGGACTCGCTCTTGCCGACGCCGACCGGTCCGGTGATCACCAGCGGGGTCGACGCGGGCTCGCGCAGCCGCTCCAGCTCCGGTCGCCGGCCGACGAAACCCCAGGGCCGCAGCGGCAGCTGGGCCGGTCGGGGCATCCCCCGGTCGGCGGGCGAGCTCCTATATCGCCCCCAGGTGGGGGCGTCGGGCGTGACGACGTTCGCCGCCTGCGCCCACCGCCGCCGCCACTCCTCCCGGTCACCGCCGCACGCCGCCACGAACCCCAGCGTGACCTGCAACGTCGGTAACCGGGTGCCGCTCGCGGCGTTGGACAGCACGGAAGGGGAGAACAGCGCCGTGCGCGCCATCTCCCGGTACGTCGGGTTGCCCGCGCACGCCCGCAACTGCCGCAGCTCGGTGGCGAACGCCGCCGCCACCCCGCCGCTCGCGTCCACGGGTTTCTCCGGTCTCGCCATGACGGAATCCCTCCCCACAGGGCCGACTACACCTTCGTCGAACGTCACTGCCGCCGATCGGACCCACGCCGAACCGGCTCGCGGTCCAGCGGTCGAACGCGGCGAACCGTCGCACGTGGTCGGGCGATCGCTCACCCGACACCACCGTGCTACGTCAGGCAGGTGCGGTGTCACGAAGCGGTCGGGCCCTCCGCTGTTGACAAGGCGGAGCGCAGCCGACCGGCTCACCGGTCAAGGGCGCGGCGCGGGCCGGTTCCGGTCACGCGAACGGTACCACCGGCGGGCGGGGCACGTCGGGACAGCGGCCGGACCGCCTCCCGGGCTGTGACGGTGGACGCCGGTGAGTCGAACCGGCGTCGGGGCACAACGTCCGCCCGGCCGATCCGCACACCGCCGCGCGGGTCTCGCGCAGGGAGGCGAACGCGCCGGACGGGTCTTCTGCCATGGCAGTCACAGGTCTGTCTCCGTTGTCGCCGACTTCGGTGACCCTGTCGGGCCGGGCGCCCGCGGGCACCCCGTCGGCGGCTATTCCAGCCGATGACCGCATTGACCGGCAGGGTTGATCGGTCCGAACAATCAACCCGCGACGAAGGCCGCCGCTCAGATGGCGACGATCATCTCGTGGTCGGTCTCCACGATCTCCTCGGCCAGCTCGGCGAACCGGCCGGCCATGAGGTCGCGGTACGCGGGCGAGCCGGTGTGCGCGTCGTAGGCGTCCTGGTCGGCGAAGTTCCCGACCAGCATCAGGTAGTCCGGGCGCGCCGGGTCGCGGTACACCCGGAACGACAGCGTCGCGGGCTCCTGCTCCGGCCCGAGCAGGGCGAACCGCCGCACGATCTCCTCCGCCTCGGCCTGCTTGCCTGGCTTGAGCGGGATCAACAGGACTTTGGTGAGCACACCGACCTCCTGGGTGGGACGTGGATCAGCGCCGTGGCGCGACGATAGGATCGCGGAGGCGTCGGGAGGTGTCTGGTCAGATGCGGACAACCCGGCGGGACCGGAGCAAGGCCGGCGGGTCGGGTGGCGTTACCCAGGTGGCTGCGACATGACGACGTTCAGGGCAGTGGTGACGACCGGCATCTACTGCCGCCCGGAGTGCCCGGCCCGGCCCCTCGCGGAGAACGTGCGCACCTTCGAGCTGGCGGCGACGGCGGAGGCCGCCGGGTACCGGGCGTGCCTGCGCTGCCGCCCGTACCGGGCCGCCGGGGCCGTCGGTCCCGAAGCGCCCGAACTGGTGTGCCGCGCGGTGCGGCTCATCCTCGACGGCGTGCTGGACGGCGGCACCGAGGCCACCCTGGGCGCGCGGCTGGGCATGTCGCCGCGCCACCTGCGCCGGTTGTTCCACGACCACCTCGGCGTGACCCCCGACCAGCTCGCGCGGTCGCGTCGCGCGCACTTCGCCCGCCGGCTGCTCGACGACTCCGAACTCGCCGTGGCCGACGTGGCGTTCGCGTCGGGGTTCGGGAGCCTGCGGCAGTTCAACCGGGAGATGCGCCAGGTGTTCCACGCCTCGCCGAGCGAGCTGCGGCTGCGCCGGCGCCGGGCGGACCGCCTGGCCGCGGACGGCGGGCTGGCGATGCGGCTGCCGTTCCGACCGCCGTTCGACTGGGAGGGCGTGCTCGGCTACCTCGCCGCGCGGGCGGTGCCCGGCGTCGAGTCGGTGCACGACGGCGTGTACCGGCGCACCATCGGCCTGGACGGCCAGCCCGGTGTGCTGGAGGTGCACCCCGGCGAGCAGGACTCCCTGGTGCTGCGGGCGCACCTGCCGTTCTGGGAGGGACTGATCCACGTCGTGGAGCGGGCGAGCCGGATGGTGGCCGTGGACGTGGAGACCGGTCCGGCGGTGGAGGCGCTGTCGGGCGACCCCGTCGTCGGCGCGCTGGTGGCGGCCCGGCCGGGGCTGCGCGCGCCGGGCGCGTGGGGCGAGTTCGAGGTGGCCGTGCACGCCGTCGTCGCCCAGTACGGCGACCTGCCGACGGCCCGGTCGTGGACGGGCGCGCTGGTCCGGCGGTTCGGTCCGCCCGTGCCCGGCCTGACGCACGGGCTCACGCACCTGTTCCCGTCGGCCGAGGTGCTGGCCGGCGCGGACCTCGCGGAGGCGGGGCTGCCCGCCCGCGCCGCCGACGCCGTCCGACGGCTGGCGCGGCACGTGGCGGCGGGCGACGTGGTGCTGGACGGCGGCGCGGCGACGGCCGACCTGGTGAGCGGCCTGACGGCGGTCGAGGGGATCGGCGAGGGCGCGGCCGAGCAGATCGCGCTGCGGCTGGGCCACCGGGACGCCTTCCCCGCCGCCGACCCGTTCGTCGGGCGGGCGTTGCGCAACCTCGGCGTCACCGACCCGGCCCCGCTCGCCGACGGGTGGTGGCCGTGGCGCGCGATCGTGGCGGCCCACCTGACCGCGCACGGTTCGGCGCTGGTGCGCGGTTGACCTCTGCCGGGGTGCGTTCGGCTGCGGTGGGTTGGGTGCTGGTGTGCGGGTGACCTCTGCCGGGGTGCGTTCGGTCGCGGTGGGTTGGGTGCTGGTGTGCGGGTGACCTCTGCCGGGGTGCGTTCGGCTGCGGTGGGTTGGGTGCTGGTGTGCGGGTGACCGGCGTCGTGGCGCGGCCGGCCGCGTTCGGGTTCGGCAATTGTGAACAAGAAACCCTTGCCGCGATGTATCCGCTGTTCGCCGTTCGGCGTCCATGGCCGCTGACCTCGACGTTCACCCCAGACATCGGCTCCGCGCACAGCCCGTCCGCTTGACGGCGCAACGGTTTTCCGGCGTTGTCCGCGCGGGTTGATTGTCTGGTCTGGACAACGCTTCCGGTCAACGGGCGAGGTGTCTTGAATCGGAATCGCACCAGCGCAGTCGAGGGGAAGCGAGCGAATGACAGCCACACCTGTTGAGACCGCCACGGACGGGGCGTCCGCGCACCCGGTGGCGCCGACCGCGGCCGAGATCCTGGCCCGCGCCAAGGCCGTCGCGCCGCTGCTGCGCGAACGCGCGGCCGAGGTCGAGCGCGAGCGCCGCCTGCCCGCCGACGTCGTGGAGCTGCTGCGGGGCACCGGCGTGTTCCGGATGGGGTTCAGCCGCCGGTGGGGCGGTCCCGAGCTGAACTCCGTCGAGCAGACCGAGGTGATCGAGGCCCTGTCCTACGGTGACGCCGCCGCCGGGTGGTGCGCGATGATCGGCTCCGACTCCGGCCTCTACGCCCAGTTCCTGGACGAGACGGTCGCCAAGGAGATGTTCACCAGCCTGGACATGGTGACCGCGGGCCTGCTGTTCCCGACCGGACGCGCCGAGCTGGTGCCCGGCGGCTACCGGCTCACCGGGCGCTGGCAGTTCGGCAGCGGCATCACGCACGCCGACTGGGTGATCTCCGGCGCGTTCATCTACCGCGACGGCAAGCCCGAGCCCGGCGAGGACGGCGACCCGCACGACTCCAAGCTGTTCATCGTGCCCCGCTCGGACGTCGAGGTGATCGACACCTGGCAGACCACGGGCCTCGCGGGCAGCGGCAGCTGGGACTACTCGATCACCGACGTGTTCGTGCCCGAGGGCCGCACCGTCACCTTCGACACCGTGCGCAACGGCGAAGGCCCCCTGGCCCAGCCCGAGGTGCACATGCGCAACATGCCGGGCGTGGCGCTCGGCGTCGCCCGCGCCGCGCTGGACTACGTCCGCGACATCGCGGTCACCAAGGTGAGCCCGGTGACCGGCGCGATGTCCGACGACTACCGCACCCAGGTGACCATCGCCGACTGCGAGGCGGACTACGCCGCCACCAGGCACGCGGTGTACGGGGCCCTGCGCCGCCAGCACGAGGTGCTGGCCGCCGGCGGCACCCTCGACGACCTCACCGCCGACGAGCGGGCCGCGCTCCCGCTGTCGCGCAGGCACGCCTTCCGCACGGCGCGGTCGATCGTGGCGCGGCTGTACGACCTGCTGCAGACCACGTCGATCTACCAGCGGTCCCCGATGGACCGGTGGCTGCGGGACACCAACACGATGTGCCAGCACGTGGTGGCGCAGGATCGCATCGCGCAGTCCGCGGGCGCCTACCTGCTGGGCGGCAAGCCGTCGTTCGCCCTGTCGCTCGGCGTCATCGGCTCCGGCGGCCGCGACCGGAAGAGCTGACCGCCCCGAGAACCCCCCGGCCGACGACCGTCCACACGGGAGTCAGGCACGGCGGCCCGCGCAGCGGCCGCCCGAGTAACCGACCCGTTTTGAGACCGACCTAGTAGTCAGGTGGGAATGTGACTGGGCAAGATGTCGAAGTTCTCCTGATCGGTGCGGGGCCGTCGAACCTGGCGCTCGCCGTCGCGATCGAGGAGTCCGGGGTGAGCCGGCTGGCCGAGAACACCCTGGTGCTGGAGCAGTACCCGGACGTCAAGTGGCAGCGCAACCTGCTGCTGCCGTGGGCGCGCAGCCAGGTGTCGTTCCTGAAGGACCTGGTGACCCTGCGCAACCCGCAGAGCCGGTTCTCGTTCCTGAACTACCTGCACCAGCAGGGCCAGCTCGACGACTTCGTGAACCTGTCCACCTTCAACCCCTATCGCTGGCAGCTGTCGGCCTATCAGCAGTGGGTCGCGGACGGCCTGGAGCACGTGCGCATCCGCTACAACGCCCGCACCGAGCGGATCGACCCGCGCCTGGCCGAGGACGGCTCGATCGCCGGGTGGACCGTCACGCTGTCCGACGGCGACACCATCACGTGCCGCGACCTGGTGGTCGGCACCGGCCGGGACGCGCACGTCCCCGCGGTGTTCCGCGACCTGCCGCAGGACCGCGTGGTGCACAGCACCCAGTACTCCGGCCGGATGGCCGAGCTGCCGGCGGACCGGCGGCCGCGGCGGCCCGTCGTGATCGGCGGCGCGCAGAGCGCCGCGGAGATGTTCATGGCGCTGCACCAGGACATCCCCGAGTCCGAGCCGACGCTGGTCGTGCGCGCCATCGGCCTGCAGAACTACCAGACGAGCAAGTTCGTCAACGAGCTGTTCTACCCGTCCTTCGTGGACGAGTTCTACGACATGCTGCCGGAGGCGCGGGCGCAGGTGCTCGACGAGATGCGCCTGACCAACTACGCGGGCCTCGCGCCGCCCTTCCTGGAGGAGATCTACTCGATGCTGTACCAGCAGAAGATGCTGGGGCGGCAGCGGTCCTCCGTGCGGCACCTGACCGAGGTCGTCGGCGCGCGGATGGACGGCGACGAGGTCGTGCTGGACCTGCGCGACCGCAAGAGCGGCAAGGTCGAGCCGCTGCGCTGCGACATGGTGTTCCTGGGCACCGGCTACGACCCGCGGATGCCCGCACTGGTCAACGACCTGACCGAGCGCATCGGCCTCACCGACGTCAACGTCAGCCGCCGCTACCGGGTGGACCTGGGCGAGTCGGCCTGGGGCGCGATCTACCTGCAGGGCGTCAACGAGCAGACGCACGGCATCGCCGACTCGCTGATCAGCGTGCTGGCGCACCGCTCGCAGGACATCACCGAGGACCTGCTGGACCGGCGGGCGGTCGCCGAGACCGCCGCGGAGGTGTGAGCGACGTGGTCGAGATCCGCCACCTGGACCGGGACAACCTCGAACCGGCCTACGGGCTGGACGGCCAGCGCTTACTGCCCTGGCCCGCGCTCAACGCGCCGTTCGAGGGCGCGTGGTGCGTGCTGCGCGCCGGCACCGAGTCGACGCCGCACTCCCACCACGAGTACGAGATCTTCATCGCCATGAAGGGCGTCGCCGAGCTGGACGTGGACGGCGAGCGGCACCCGTTCGTCGCGGGCGACATCGTGCACCTGCCCCCGGGCTGCACGCACAAGGTCGTCAACGACAGCGCCGAGGACTTCGAGTACTACGGCGTCTGGTGGGACGCCGAGATGTCGGAGAAGTTCCTCGCCCGGCACGGGGAGCGGGCGGGATGAGCGAGCGCACGCTGATCATCTCGCCGGCCCCCACCGCCAACGGCGACCTGCACCTCGGGCACCTCGCGGGCCCGTTCCTCGCCGCCGACGTGCACGCCCGGTACCTGCGGGCCACCGGCCGCGACGTGCTGCTGGCCACGGGCTTCCAGGACACCTCCACCTACGTGGTGACCACCGCGCACCGGCTCGGCCTGGAACCGGCCGCGCTCGTGGCCCGGTCGGCCGAGCAGATCGAGTCGACGCTGGCCGCCGCCGGGATCGAGGTCGACGGGTACACCGGCGACGAGGACCGGTTCGTCAAGACCGTGCTCGGGTTCGTGGAGCGGCTGCACGCCGCCGGCAAGCTCGAGCTGCGCGCGGTGAAGTTCCCGTACTCCCCGGCGACGGGGCAGTACCTGGTGGACGGGTTCGTGCGCGGCGGCTGCCCGCTCTGCCTCGCCGAGGGGTGCGCCGGGCTGTGCGAGAGCTGCGGCCACCCGATCGCGGCGGGCGACCTGATCGACCCGAAGTCGACGCTGGACCCCGACGACCCGCTGGAGCTGCGCGAGGCGCAGGTGCTCGTGCTGCCCATGGAGCGCTACCGCGAGGGCATCCGCGCGCACTTCGCCGAGCACGGCAAGGCGATGCGCCCGCACATGGCGCAGGCGATCCGGGAGATGCTGTCCCGGCCCCTGCCCGACTACCCGGTCACCTACCCGATCTCGTGGGGCATCCCGGCCCCGTTCCCCGAGGTCGCCGGTCAGACGATCAACCCGAACGCCGAGCCCGCCGCGTGGAGCATCTACTGCGCCGCGCTGTCGGCCGAGCGCCGGGGCCTGCCGTCGGCGGTGGACGACGAGCTGTGGCTCGCCGACGCGGGCACGAAGGTGGTCTACTTCCTCGGCTTCGACAACACCTACCCGTTCGCGGTGGCGGCGGTGGCGATGCTGCTCGCAACGGACGGCCGGTACCTGCTGCCGGAGGAATTCATCACCAACGAGTTCTACGAGCTGGACAACTCGAAGTTCTCCACCAGCCGGGGACACGTGGTGTGGGGCCGCGACCTGGTCGAGCGGGTGCCGCGCGACCTGGTGCGGTTCCACCTGGCCGCGACCAGCCCGGAGAACCAGCGCACCGACTTCAGCCACGCCGCGCTGGCCCGGGTGACCTCCAGCCGGCTGGTCGAGCCGTGGAACGAGGTCGCGGCCCGGGTGGACGGGTTCACCGGCCGCGGCCCGCTGCCGGTGTCGGAGCGGTCGCGGGCGGCGGCGGCGAGGATCGTGGAGCGGTTCGCCGCCTGCTACGAGCTGGACTGCTTCAGCCTGACCCGGGCGACCGAGGTGCTGACCGACCAGCTCGCCAGGCTGGCGCGGTGGTCGGTGCGGCCCGGCGAGGAGGGCGACTTCTGCCACGAGGTCGAGGTGGTGCTGCGGTGCGCCGCGCCGATCCTGATCGACCTGGCGGCCGAGGCGTTGCCGGACACCCGCATCCCGACGGGGGCGGGCGCGACGACCGTGACGCCCGCTACCCTGCCGCGGCTGACCGGTTGGGCGGGATGAGAAGACCGTGGAGGAACACGACATGAGCGGCTCCAAGACCGTGGTGCTGGTCATCGGCAGCGGGCTCAAGCTCTACCGCGAGTACCTGGTCCGGTCCGCCGCGGCCAGGGCGCGCCGGGCGGGCCACGCGCTGGTGCTGATCAACAACCTGCAGCCGACCTGGCAGCACGAGTACTTCGACGAGATCACCGTGGTCAACGTGTTCGACCACGAGCTGCTGGCGGCCACCGCCCGCGAGGTCGCCGCGCGGCACACCGTCGTCGGCGTGCTGTGCTGGGACGAGCCGCTGGTGATGCCCGCCGCCGAGCTGGCCGCGGAGTTCGGCGTGCCCGGCCTGAGCATCCCCGGCGTGCACGGCTGCCGGGACAAGTACAGCGCGCGGACCCGGCTGACCGAGGGCGGCCTGCTCCAGCCCGGGTTCGCGATGACCGCCGACCTGGACGAGGCGCGGGCGGCGGCCGAGCGCATCGGCTACCCGGTCGTGGTCAAGCCCCGGGCGCTCGGCGCGAGCATGGGCGTGGTGCTGGCCCGCGACGAGCAGGAGCTGGCCGACGCCTTCCAGGTCGCGCACGAGGCCAGCCTGGTCGGCGACGAGCCCTACCGCGGCGGCGCGATCGTGGAGGAGTACGCGGTCGGCCCCGAGATCAGCGTGGACGGCGCGCTGCACAAGGGCGAGTACCTGCCGATGTTCGTGGCCCGCAAGCGGACCGGCGAGCACCCGTACTTCGAGGAGATCGGCCACGTGGTGGACGCCTCCGACCCGCTGCTGGAGGACCCGGTCCTGCTGGACACCCTGGCGCGGGCGCACCGGGTGCTCGGCATCGAGGACGGCATCACCCACACCGAGGTGCGGCTGACCGAGCGCGGCCCGCTGATCATCGAGATCAACGGCCGGGTCGGCGGCGACCTCATCCCGTTCCTCGGCAAGACCGCGACCGGCATCGACCCCGGCGAGGTCATGGTGGACGTGGCGCTGGGCCAGCGGCCCGAGACCACCCGCACCGCGCGGGGCGTGGCCGGCATCCGGTTCGGCTACCCCGACCACGACTGCGTGGTGCACAAGGTCGTCGTGCCGAAGGAGGCCCCCGGCCTGGTCACGGCCTCGCCGATGGTCGAGCCCGGCACCACGCTGCGGCTGCCGCCGGGCGGCTACATCGCCCGGCACTCGTTCGTGGTCGTCCAGGCCGACGACGTGCAGACCTGCGAGGAGCGGCTGCTCGCGGCGAGCGCGCTGGTCGAGGTGGACGCCGAACGGGTCGCGCCCAAGCCCAAGGGCGCGGTGCTGGAGATGCCCGCCGGACTGCTGGACGTGGACGAATGATCAACTACGACGGCCGGTTGTTCCGCAAGGCGGGCGGCGGCGACGGCACGGTCGCCCGCTACCACCAGGACGGCGACCTGGTGTGGGCCGACTTCACCGGCGGCAAGGTGCGGCGTGGCACGATCACCGGCGTGTGCGCCCCGGACGGCACGCTGCGGCTGGCGTACACGATGGTGCTGGGCACCGGCGAGGTGATCTCGGGGCACACCGTGAACGTGCCGGAGCAGCGTGCCGACGGGCGGCTGGTGCTGCGCGAGGAGTGGCAGCGCTTCGGCGAGCACGCCGCGAGCGGCGTGTCCTACCTGGAGGAGGTGCCGGCGCAGCAGCCGTCGGCCCCGACGCGGACGGGAAGTGTGGCATGACCGGGTGGGACGGGTTGCGCGGCCTGGTCGACGGGCGGCTGCGGCTGCCCGGCGACGACGGGTTCGACGAGCGCAGCAGGCCGTTCAACGAGCGGTTCCGCGACGTGCGGCCGGCCGCGGTGCTGTCCGCGGCCGGGCCGGACGACGTGAGCCGGGCGATCGGCTGGTCCCGCGACGCCGGGGTGCCGATCGTGGCCCGCGGCGGCGGGCACAGCTACGCGGGCAACTCCGTGAACCGCGGCCTGGTGCTCGACCTCCAGGGCCTGGACGAGGTGAGCGTCGACCCGTCCACCGCGCTCGTCACGGTCGGCGGCGGCGCCCAGACGGGGAAGATCTACGCCGCCCTGCGCGAGCACGACCTGATCTTCCCGCTGGGCAACTCCGACGACGTCGGCATCGGCGGCCTGGTGCTCGGCGGCGGTGTCTCGGTGGTGTCCCGCGCGATGGGGCTCACCTGCGACTCGCTCGTGTCCACCGACGTGGTGCTGGCCGACGGCAGCACGGTGACGTGCAGCGAGACGGTGAACCCGGACCTGTTCTGGGCGTGCCGGGGCGGTGGCGGCGGCAACTTCGGCGTCAACACCTCGTTCACCTTCCAGGCCCGGCCCGTGCCCGCCACGTCCACCTGCCTGTTGCTGTGGGACTGGGCGCACGCGATGGACGTGCTGGCCACCATGCAGGAGGTCATGCGCCTGGCCCCCAACGGGTTCGCCGCCCGGATCGGCATCAGCCGCGCGGCGGGCCAGGACGGCGTGGTGTCGGTGATCGGCCAGCACCTCGGCCCGGCCGAGGAGCTGCGGGAGCTGCTCGCCCCCGCGCTGGCCGTCGCGCCGCCGTCCCGGGTCGACATCGCCGACCGGACCTACTGGGAGGCGGCCGAGTACCTGCACCACGCCACCGCGGGCGGCGCGTTCGCGGTGCGCACCCGGTGCACGCCCGGACCGCTGGCCGAGGACGGGCTGCGGACCCTGGTGACCGCGGTGGACAAGTGGCCCGGCAGCGCCAACCCCGACGGCGCCGGCGCGGCCCTGTTCACCTGGGGCGGCGCGATCAACGACGTGCCCGCGACCGAGACCGCGTTCCCGCACCGGGACGTGCTGTTCCTCGTGTCGCTGGACACCTCGTGGCTGCCGGACGAGTCGCCGGAGGTCGAGCGGAGCAACCTCGACTGGCTGCACGCGCTGCACCAGGACATGGGGGAGTTCGCGGCGAACGCGTCCTACGTGAACTTCACCGACCCGGACCTGGACGACTGGCGCACCGCCTACCACGGCCCCAACGCGGCGCGCCTGGCGGAGGTCAAGCGCCGGTACGACCCGGACCGCGTCTTCTCGTTCTCCCAGTCGATCTGACGTCACCGGGACCCGGCCGACGGTGTCCGCATCGGAAGGTGTGATCACAATGCCACCCGACCTGCGTGGTGTCATGCGGAACTTCGCCACCGGCGTGTGCGTGGCGACGACCTACAGCGACCGGGCGGACGGCAGGCGCCACGACGCGGTGACGGTCAACTCGCTCACCTCGGTCTCGCTCGACCCGCCGCTGGTGTCGTTGAGCCTGCGGCTGGAGTCGGCGTTCCTCGCGGACCTGCTGGAGACGAAGAAGTGGGCGGTGTCCATCCTGGACAGCCGGGCCCGCGAGGTCGCCCGGCAGCTCGCCAAGGACCGGGAGACCCGCGCCCCGGTCGTGGGCGCGCTGCGCGCCACGCCGGGGTGCGAGACCGGCGCGCTGGTGCTCAACTCCGCGAGCTGGCTGGAGTGCGTGCTGTGGGACAGCTTCGACGTGGGCGACCACACCCTCGTCGTGGGCGAGGTCGTGGCCGTCAACGAGCGGCAGCACGGTCCCGCCCTGGTGTTCCTGCACGGCCGCTACCACGCGCTGGACGAGCAGCGCTGACGGATCCCGAACGTCCCGAACACAGGCCATACGGAGGAAGTGTGCAGTCATCCCGACCGGCGATCATCAGCTACCACGGCACCGAGCCGGAGAACGCGCTGATCCCCGGCCACACCACCGAGTCCGGCGGGGTCAAGGTGATCGCCGCGCTGTTCCGGGGACTGGTCTCCTACGACGCGGTCGACGCCCACCCGCGCAACGCCGTCGCCGAGTCGATCGAGACCACCGACTCGGCGCGGTTCACCATCAAGCTCAAGCGCGGCTGGACGTTCCACGACGGCACGCCGGTCACCGCCCGCAGCTTCGTGGACGCCTGGAACTACACCGCGCACGGCCCGAACAAGATGCAGGCGGCCACGTTCCTGTCGCACATCGCGGGCTTCGAGGAGGTCAACGCGCCGGACTCGACGGTGACCGAGATGTCCGGGCTGGAGGTGATCGACGACCACACGTTCGTGGTGACCCTGTCGGCGCCGTTCTCGGAGTTCCCCGTCACGCTCGGGTGCAGCGCGTTCTTCCCGCTGCCCGAGGTGTTCTTCACCGACCGGGCGGCCTACGAGGCCCACCCCGTCGGCAACGGCGCGTTCCGGTTCGTCTCCCGGGAGCGGGAGAAGTACATCCTGCTGCACCGCTACGAGGGGTACGCCGGGGACGACAAGCCCCACATCGGCGGCGTCGAGTTCCGGATCTACCGGGACCTGGGCGACGCCTACCACGACGTGATCGCGGACAAGCTCGACTACCTCGACGTCACGCCGTACTGGGCGCTGGAGGGCAACCGGTACCAGCGCGACCTGCCCGGCCGCACCCACGACCGGACCTACCTCGGCATCCAGACCGTCTCGTTCCCGCTCTACGACTCCCGCTACGCGGACCGGCGGGTGCGGCAGGCGATCTCGATGTCGATCGACCGGGTCAAGCTGATCGACCGCATCTTCCAGGGCCACCAGGTGCCCGCCGACGGCCTGGTGCCGCCCGCGGTCTCCGGCCGGGCGGAGAACCAGGGCGGCGAGCTGTGCACGTACTCGCCGGTGCGCGCCAAGGAGCTGTTCGACGCGTCCGGGTTCGAGGGCGAGATCGAGCTGACCTCCAACGTCGACTCGCCGAACCAGCCGTGGATGGAGGAGATCTGCGCGTCGGTCACCGAGACGCTCGGCGTGCCGTGCCGGTTCGTGCCGATCCCGACCATGGGCGAGTTCCGCCGCAAGCTCAACGCCCAGGAGATCACCGCCCTGTTCCGCTCGGGGTGGATCGCGGACTACCCGTCGATCGAGAACTTCCTGAGCCCGATGTTCCGGACCGGCGCGTCCGACAACGTCGGCAGGTACAGCAGCGCCGTGGTCGACGAGCTGCTGTCCGCCGCGGACCGCGCGCCGGACCGCGAGCAGGCGTGGAAGCTGTACCAGGAGGCGGAGCGGGCGATCCTGGAGGACATGCCCACCATCCCGGTGTGGTACCAGAGCACGCTGTCGGCGTGGTCGACGCGGCTGCGCACGGTGCAGCCCAACCCGTTCCGGGAGCTGGACCTCTACAGCGTCACGGTCGCGGAGCCCGACGACGCCTCGGCCTGACGGCGGTGATCGGTCACGGCGGTCCGGCGCCGCCCCCCCCCGGGGGGGCGGCCGGGCGGTGGTGCCGGTGGGATGGGGGTGCGCGGGGAGGCGGGGGCCCCGCGCCGCCCCCGCCCGCCCCGGCCCCGGTCCCCGCGGCACCTCACGCCGACCCCCAACACCCCCGACCGCGCGCGCCGCCGGGGGGGCGGGGTGCGCGCGCGCGGGGTGCTGCCCGCGTGGGGGGCGGGGGGGCGGGGGGGGGCCGGGCCCCCCCCCCCCCCCGCCCGCGGCTCGGCGGGCCGGGACAGGGCCGGGTC
>NZ_JBHYXZ010000151.1:0-20078 GCF_042752395.1 Actinosynnema sp. NPDC059335
GCGGGCCGCCGGGGGCCGTGGTCTTCGGGCCCGCCCCCGCGCGGCCTCGCCCGGGCCCACCGCCCCCCCCGCCGGGCCGGCGGGGGGCGGCCCGCCCCCACGGCGTGCCGCTCACGGTCGCGTGGTGACGGTCAGAGCCGGCCGAGCAGGTCGCGCAGCAGCCCGGCCGTCTCGCCGGGCGTCCTGCCGACCAGCACGCCCGCCGCTTCCAACGCCTCCTTCTTGGCCCGCGCCGTCCCCGTCGACCCGGAGACGATCGCGCCCGCGTGCCCCATGGTCCGGCCCTCGGGCGCGGTGAAGCCGGCCACGTACGCCACGACCGGTTTGGTGACGTGCGCGCGGATGTGGTCGGCCGCGCGCTCCTCCGCGTCGCCGCCGATCTCGCCGATCATCACGATCACCCCCGTCCCGGGGTCGGCCTCGAACGCGGCCAGCGCGTCGATGTGCGTCGTGCCGACCACGGGGTCGCCGCCGATGCCGACGGCGGTGCTGAAGCCGATGTCCCGCAGCTCGTGCATGAGCTGGTAGGTCAGCGTCCCCGACTTCGACACCAGGCCGATCGGGCCGGGTCCGCAGATGTCGTCGGGGATGATGCCCGCGTTCGACCGGCCGGGGCTGATCACGCCGGGGCAGTTCGGCCCGATGATCCGGGTCCGGCCGCCCGACGCCGCCGCGTGCGCCAGGAACGCGACCGTGTCGTGCACCGGCACGCCCTCGGTGATGACGACCGCCAGGCCGATCCCGGCGTCGACGGCCTCGACCACCGCGTCCTTGGTGAACGCGGGCGGCACGAAGACGACGGTCACGTCCGCGTCCGTGGCGGCGACGGCGTCGGCCGCGGTGCCGAACACGGGCAGCACGTGGCCGTCGAAGTCGACCACCTCCCCGGCCTTGCGCGGGTTCACGCCGCCGACGACCCGGGTGCCCGCCCGGAGCATCCGCCTGGTGTGCTTCGCGCCCTCCGCCCCGGTCATGCCCTGGACGATCACGCGACTGCCCGACGTGAGGAAGACGGCCACGTCACACCCCCGTCGCGGCGAGCCGGGCGGCCCGGTCGGCCGCTTCCTCCATGGTGGCCACCACGGTCACCGAGGGGTGCGCGGCCTCGGCGAGGATGCGCCTGCCCTCCTCGCCGTTGTTGCCGTCCAACCGCACCACCAGCGGCTTGGTGTCGCCGAGCAGCCCCAGCGCGGTCACGATCCCGTCGGCCACGGCGTCGCACGCGGTGATGCCGCCGAAGACGTTGACGAGCACCGACCGCACATCCGGGTCGCCCGCCACGACGTCCAGCGCGTCGGCCATCACCCGCGCCGAGGCGCCGCCGCCGAGGTCGAGGAAGTTCGCGGGCCGCACGCCGCCGTGCCGCCCGCCCGCCAGCGCGACCACGTCCACAGTGGACATGACGAGCCCGGCGCCGTTGCCGATCACGCCGACCTGGCCGTCCAGCTTCACGTAGTTGAGGCCGCGGGCGCGGGCCGCCGCCTCCAGCGGGTCCTCGGCGGCGACGTCCGCCAAGGCGGCGCGGCCGGGGTGCCGGAACGCCGCGTTCCCGTCGAGGGTGACCTTGCCGTCCAGCGCGAGCACCTCGCCGGAGGCGGTGAGCGCCAACGGGTTCACCTCCACCAGCGTCGCGTCCTCGGCGACGAACGCCTCCCACAGCCGCACGACGACGTCCGCGACGCGGTCCGCGACCGAGGGCGGGAAGTTGGCCGCCGTGACGATCTCGTGCGCGGTCGCCAGGTCCACCGCGGTGACGGGCACGCGGGCCAGCGCGTGCGGTCTGGTGGCGGCCACCTCCTCGACGTCCACGCCGCCCTCGACCGACGCCATGGCGAGGAATGTCCGGTTTGTCCGGTCAAGGAGGAAGGAGGCGTAGTACTCGGCGGCGATGTCGGTGGCCTCGACCACCAGCACCTCGCGCACGGTGTGGCCCTTGATGTCCATGCCGAGCACGGCGGCGGCGACCTCCCGCGCCTCGTCCGGGGTGCGGGCGGGGCGGACCCCGCCCGCCTTGCCGCGGCCGCCGGTCTTCACCTGCGCCTTCACCACGACCGTCCCGTCGAGCGTCGCCGCCGCGGCCGCCGCCTCGTCCGGTGTCGCGGCGAGCAGGCCGCGGGGCACCGGGACGGCGTGCGCCGCGAACAGGTCCCTGGCTTGGTGTTCGTGCAGATCCACGGCAGGAAGTCCTCTCCGTGCGGTGGGGGCCGATGGCGGGCGAGGTGACTTCCCGTGACGCCGGCTCTGGACATCGGCCCGAACAAGGCGTCACTATATGGCTACCCCATACGGTATGCAATCTACAACGGACGGCTTCCCGGCCCCGCGTCCCCCGGCCGGGCGGGTCCGACCGCGATCGAAGGAGTTGACCAGCACATGGCGCGGACAGCGACCGAGGCCACGGGCGACGGCACGGGAGCCGCGGGCGATCCCGACGCGGGTCCGGAACTGATCTCCGGCGGGCACCTGGTGGCCAAGGCCCTCAAGGCGGAGGGCATCGACACGATCTTCACCCTGTGCGGCGGGCACATCATCGACATCTACGACGGGTGCGTGGACGAGGGCATCGCGGTGGTGGACGTGCGGCACGAGCAGGTGGCCGCGCACGCCGCGGACGCCTACGCCCGCGTCACCGGCAAGCCGGGCTGCGCCGTGGTGACGGCGGGACCGGGCACGACCGACGCCGTCACCGGGGTGGCCAACGCGTTCCGCGCGGAGAGCCCGATGCTGCTGATCGGCGGCCAGGGCGCGTTGAGCCAGCACAAGATGGGCTCACTGCAGGACCTGCCGCACGTCGACATGATGACCCCGATCACCAAGTTCGCCGCCACCGTGCCGTCGACCGCGCGCGTCGCCGACCTGGTGTCCATGGCGTTCCGCGAGGCGTTCCACGGCGCGCCCGGCCCGTCGTTCCTGGAGATCCCGCGCGACGTGCTGGACGCGTCGGTGCCGGTGCACCAGGCGCGGATCCCGGAGGCCGGCCGCTACCGGGCGTCCACCCGGGCCGCGGGCGACCCGGCGGCGGTGGAGCGGCTGGCCGACCTGCTGGTGCACGCGCGCAAGCCGGTCGTGCTGTTCGGCAGCCAGGTCTGGACCACGCGGGCGACCGACTCGGCGGTGGACCTCGTGCGGGCGCTGAACATCCCCGCCTACATGAACGGCGCGGGCCGCGGCACGCTGCCGCCCGGCGACCCCCACCACTTCCAGCTCTCCCGCCGCTACGCGTTCGACAACGCCGACGTGATCGTCATCGTCGGCACCCCGTTCGACTTCCGGATGGGCTACGGCCGCCGGCTGTCGGCCCGGGCGACCGTGGTGCAGGTCGACCTCGACTACCGCACCGTCGGCAAGAACCGCGACATCGACCTCGGCATCGTCGGCGACGCGGACCTGGTGCTGGCCGCCGTGACGCAGGCGGCGTCCGGGCGCGCGGACACCGGCGCGGTGGCGCGCAAACCGTGGCTGGAGGAGCTGGCCGCGGTGGAGGAGAAGGCGCGCGAGAAGCGGTTGCCGCAGCTGCTCTCCGACGCCACCCCGATCCACCCGTACCGGCTGGTGCACGAGATCAACGAGTTCCTCACCGAGGACTCGATCTACATCGGCGACGGCGGCGACGTCGTCACCTTCTCCGGCCAGGTGGTGCAGCCGAAGGCGCCCGGCCACTGGATGGACCCCGGGCCGCTGGGCACGCTCGGCGTCGGCGTGCCGTTCGTGCTCGCCACCAAGCTCGCCCGGCCCGACAAGGAGGTCGTGGCGCTGTTCGGCGACGGCGCGTTCAGCCTCACCGGCTGGGACTTCGAGACGCTGGTGCGCTACGACCTGCCGTTCGTCGGCATCGTCGGCAACAACTCGTCGATGAACCAGATCCGCTACGGCCAGGCGCAGAAGTACGGCGTGGCGCGGGAACGGGTCGGCAACACCCTCGGCGACGTCCGCTACGACGAGTTCGCCCGCATGCTCGGCGGCCACGGCGAGGAGGTGCGCGACCCGAAGGACATCGCCCCCGCGCTGCGGCGCGCCCGCGAGTCCGGGCTGCCGTCGCTGATCAACGTCTGGATCGACCCCGACGCGTACGCGCCGGGAACCGTGAATCAGACCATGTACAAGTAGAGGAGCGGTGCGATGGGCAAGGCTCTCGAGGGCGTGCGGGTGTTGGACCTGACGCACGTCCAGTCCGGACCGTCCGCGACGCAGATCCTCGCGTGGCTGGGCGCCGACGTGATCAAGGTGGAGGCGCCGGGCCGCGGCGACATCACCCGCGGCCAGCTGCGCGACCTGCCCGGTGTGGACAGCCTCTACTTCACGATGCTGAACGCGAACAAGCGCAGCGTCACGCTGAACCTGAAGAGCGCCGAGGGCAAGGCCGTGTTCGGCCAACTCGTCACGACCGCCGACGTGCTGGTGGAGAACTTCGGGCCGGGCGTGGTCGACCGGTTCGGGTTCACCTGGGACCGGCTGCGGCAGCTCAACCCCGGCCTGGTGTACGCGTCGATCAAGGGCTTCGGGCCGGGCCGCTACGCCGACTTCAAGGCGTACGAGGTCATCGCGCAGGCGATGGGCGGCTCGATGAGCACCACCGGCTTCGAGGACGGGCCGCCGCTCGCCACCGGCGCCCAGATCGGCGACTCCGGCACCGGGATCCACCTCGTCGCGGGCATCCTCGCGGCGCTCTACCAGCGCACGTCCACCGGCCGCGGCCAGCGCGTGCAGGTCGCCATGCAGGACGCCGTGCTCAACCTGTGCCGGGTGAAGCTGCGCGACCAGCAGCGGCTCGCGCACGGCCCGCTCGGCGAGTACCCGAACGAGGGGTTCGGCGACGAGGTGCCCCGGTCGGGCAACGCCTCCGGCGGCGGGCAGCCCGGCTGGGCGGTGCGCTGCGCGCCCGGCGGTCCCAACGACTACCTCTACGTGATCATCCAGCCGGTCGGCTGGCGGCCGATCACCGAGCTGATCGGGAGGCCCGAGCTGGCCGACGACCCCGCGTGGGCCACCCCGGAGGCCCGGCTGGACAAGCTCGACAAGGCGTTCGCCCTGATCGAGGAGTGGACCGAGCGGCACACCAAGTGGGAGGTCATGGACGCGCTCAACGCCCGTGACGTGCCGTGCGGCCCGATCCTGTCCACCCGCGAGCTGATCGAGGACGAGACGCTCGCCGAACTGGGCGTCGTGGTCGAGGTCGAGCACCCCGAGCGCGGCTCCTACAAGACCGTCGGCAGCCCGCTGAAGCTGTCCGACTCGCCGGTCGACGTCCAGCGGTCCCCGCTGCTGGGCGAGCACAACGACGAGGTGCTGGCCGAACTCGGCTACCTGCCGGGGCAGCTCCGGGACCTCAGGGCCCTCGGCGCCATCTGACCACCGCGAACCGCAAGGAGACGTCATGCCGGACTACGACCGGGCAGCGGTCGAACGGATCATCGCGGCGGTCACCGCCGAGGGGCGCGCCTCGCTGACCGCCCCGGAGGGCAGGGAAATCTGCGAGGCGTACGGGATCGCGACCCCGGCCGAAGGGCTGGCCGCGTCCCGGGACGAGGCGGTCGCGCTCGCCGGGCGGCTCGGCCTGCCCGTCGTGCTCAAGATCGTCTCACCGGACATCCTGCACAAGACCGAGGCCGGCGGCGTGCTCGTCGGCCTGCGCACCGACCGGGAGGTCGCGGAGGGCTTCGACACCGTCGTCGCCAACGCCGTCGCCCACAACGCCGAGGCCGACATCGTCGGCGTGCAGGTGCAGCGGCTGATGCCCGCCGGCCAGGAGGTGATCATCGGCGCGACCACCGACCGCACGTTCGGCAAGGTCGTCGCCTTCGGCCTGGGCGGCGTCCTGGTCGAGGTGCTCAAGGACGTCACCTTCCGCCTCGCGCCGACCACCGCCGAGGAGGCCGCGTCCATGGTGGACGGCATCGCCGCGGCCGAGGTCCTGCGCGGCGTGCGCGGCGCGCCGCCCGTCGACCGGGACGCGCTCGCCGACCTGATCCGGCGGGTCGGCGACCTCGTCACCGACTTCCCGCAGCTGGCCGAGGTCGACCTCAACCCCGTGCTGGCCACCCCGGACGGCGCGACCGCCGTCGACGTGCGGATCCTGGTCGACCCGGCCGCCGCGCCCGAGCCCGCCCGGTTCACCCGCGAGGAGATCCTCGCCGCCATGGACCGGATCATGAAACCGGCCGCGGTGGCGGTGATCGGCGCGTCCAACGAGCCCGGCAAGATCGGCAACTCGGTGATGCGCAACCTGGTGAACGGCGGCTACCGGGGCGAGATCCACCCGGTCAACCCCAAAGCGGACGAAATCCTCGACCGCAAGGCGTTCCGGAGCATCGGCGACGTGCCCGGCGAGGTGGACGTGGCGATCTTCGCCATCCCGGCGAAGCACGTGCCGGCCGCGCTGGCGGAAGCCGGCGCGAAAGGCGTGGCGGGCGCGATCCTCATCCCGTCCGGCTTCGCCGAGACCGGCGACCACGAGCTGCAGGACGAGGTCGTGGCCATCGCCCGCAAGCACGGCGTGCGCATCCTCGGCCCGAACATCTACGGCTACTACTACACACCGGAAAACCTCTCGGCGACCTTCTGCACCCCGTACGACGTGCGCGGCGGGGTCGCCCTGTCCTCGCAGAGCGGCGGCATCGGCATGGCCATCCTCGGGTTCAGCCGCTCCGCCCACATGGGTGTGTCCGCCATCGTCGGCGTCGGCAACAAGGCCGACATCGACGAGGACGACCTGCTCACGTTCTTCGAGCAGGACGACAACACCCAGCTCATCGCCATGCACCTGGAAGACCTCAAGGACGGCCGTGCGTTCGCCGAGACCGCCAAGCGGGTCTCCGCGAGCAAACCCGTCGTCGTCCTCAAAGCCGGACGCACCGCCCAGGGCGCGAAAGCCGCCGGCTCCCACACCGGCGCGCTGGCCGGCGACGACAAGGTCTACGACGACGTCCTGCGGCAGAGCGGCGTCATCCGCGCACCCGGCCTCAACGACATGCTGGAGTACGCGCGCGGCGTGCCCCTGCTGCCCACCCCCCGGGGCGAGAACGTGGTCATCATCACCGGCGCGGGCGGCTCGGGCGTGCTGCTGTCCGACGCCTGCGTCGACCACGGCCTCACCCTCATGCGGATACCGCCCGACCTCGACGCCGCGTTCCGCGAGCACATCCCCCCGTTCGGCGCGGCGGGCAACCCCGTCGACATCACCGGCGGCGAACCACCCTCCACCTACCGCGCCACCATCGCGCTCGGCCTCGAGGACGAACGCGTGCACGCCCTGGTCCTCGGCTACTGGCACACCATCGTCACCCCGCCGATGGTGTTCGCGGAACTGGTCGTCGAGGTCGTCCGGCACTACCGGGACCGGGGCATCCACAAACCCGTCGTCGCCTCCCTCGCCGGCGACGTGGAGGTCGAACGGGCGAGCGAGCACCTGTACCGGCACGGCATCGTCGCCTACCCGTACACCACGGAGAAGCCGGTCGCCGTGCTGGGCGCCAAGTACCGCTGGGCCCGCTCCGCCGGGCGGCTGTGAGCGGGCGGCACGGAAGGGAAGGACGCCTCAGCAAGCACCAACCCACCGGGAGGTCCGTTGTGGATACACCCAACTCACCCGCCGAACCGCGGTCCGGCGCGGACGTGACCGCGCCACCGCCCGAGGACCGCGTCTGGCGGGCGGGGCGGCTGGAAGCGATGCCCATCAGGAAACTGCCCGACGCCCCGCCGTCCATCCACCTCCTGGGCCCGACGGTCTTCCTCGTCGCGCTCGGCGTGGGCATGGGCGAGTCCTACATGTGGCCGCGGCTCGTGCTGCTGTTCGGCCCCGAGATCCGCTGGCTGTTCCTCATCGGCGTGACGCTCCAGGCCGTCGTCATGCTGGAGATGGCCCGCTACGCCATGGCCACCGGCGAGAGCATCTTCTTCGGCGCGGCCCGCGTGTTCAAACCGATCATGTGGTTCTTCTTCACCGTCGCGATCCTCGTCTACATCTGGCCCGGCCACCTCTCCGCGGGCGCCGCCGCGCTCGAAGAGCTGACCGGCATCCCGTGGACGGTGTCGGCCTGCGTCGGCCTCGTCCTCGTCGGCGTCGTGTTCAGCCTGGCCAAGGTGATCTACAACCTGCTGGAGAACGTGCTGTCCCTGCTCATCGGGCTGCTCGTCGTCGGCACGGCCGTGGTCGCCGCGATGGTCGGCACCTGGTCCGACGTCGTGTCCACCGTCACCGGCATGTTCCACTTCGGCTACCTGCCGCCCGAAGCGCTCAGCGCCGCCTGGTTCCCGATCGTCGTCGGCTCCATCGCGTTCGCCGGCCCGTCCGGCATGCAGCAGATGTGGTACACGCTGCACTTACGCGACAGCGGCGCCGGCATGGGCGCCCACATCCCCCGCATCCGCGGCCTGCGGCACGCCGGGGAAGAGGAGGCCATGCCGTCCCGCGGGTTCATGTTCGACACCGACGACCAGGACGAGATGCGCAAGTGGCGCGGCTGGCGGCGGTGGGTCACCTTCGACGCGCTGCTGCTGTTCTGGGGCGTCACGATGCTCGTCACCGTGTCGTTCACCGTGCTGGCGCAGGCCGCCTCCCGCACCAGCCCCGACGTGACGGCGCTGCTGCGGGAGGGGGAGCGGGAAGCCGCGCTCAACGCCATGTCCGACTCGTTCGCCGCGGCGGGCGGACCCGTCCTCGGCGGCGCGTTCCTCGGCTTCATCGCGCTCATCGGCCTCAACGCCACCCTCGGCCTGTTCGACTCGTTCTCCCGCGGCCAGGCCGACATGACCTACCACTTCGTGCCCGGCGCCAAGCGGTTCCGCATGTCCCACCTCTACGCCGGGTTCCTCTGGGGCGTCATCGCGTTCGGCATCGTCATCCTGCTGTTCGGCCCCGCCGACGGCCCCGGCGCGATCCTCGACGTCCTCGCGTTCCTGTCCACCTTCGCCATGGGCGCCTACTGCGTCGTCCTGCTCCTGGTGAACAACCGCATGCTGCCCAAACCCATCCGACCCCGGCTCGTCACCAACCTCGTCATCGGCTTCGGCGCCGTGTTCTACCTCGGCATGCTGCTCTACAGCCTGCTCAGGTTCGGCGTGGTGGTGGGCTGATGCGCGACCGACTGGAGTTGGCCGTGCCCGGCGCGGTCGTCGGGGCCACCGGCGGCCTCATCGCGGGCGCCCTCTCGGCGCTCGTCGGGCACCCCTACGGCTGGGCGGCCGCCACGGCCCTCGCCATGGCCGTGCCGCTCGGCCTGCTCGGCGCGGGCTACGCGCTCCTCGCGAGCACCGGGCGCTTCCGGCTCGGCGTGTTCGCCCCGGCGGCCCTGTACTGGCTCGCGGGCTTCCCCCTGGCCCGGCTCGTCGCCGAGACCTCCACCGGGCTCCTGCTCGGCGGCGGCCCCACCCCGCCCGACGACGTGCCCGGCTTCCTCGCCTACCAGGGCATCGTCAGCTTCGGGTGGGCCATCGGCTTCCTGTGGCTGCACGAGCGGATCGCACCCCACTGGCTCGACCGGCTGCGCGCCCGCAACCCGCTGGCACAACGGTGGCACGAGCGCTACGCGGCGCACGCCCGCGTGCTGCGGGACGCGTCCGTCCGGGCGCGCCGCCGGCGTGCGACCGCCACCAAGCGACCGTGACCGAAGGGCGGCACAGATGGTTCTCCCCACCTGGGTGTGGATCGCGACGCTGACCGGGATCGCCCTGGTGATCGCGTTCGACTTCCACCTCGTGGCCCGCAACCCGCGCGACCCGTCCTTCCGGGAATCGCTCGTGGCGGTCACCGCGTACGTCGCGCTCGCCGTGCTGTTCGGGCTCGGCGTCCTCGTCCTCGCGGGTCCCCGGTACGGCGGCGAGTTCTTCGCCGGGTGGATCACCGAGTACTCGCTCAGCGTGGACAACCTGTTCGTGTTCGTGCTGATCATGGGCCGGTTCGCGGTGCCGCGCGAGTACCGGCAGAAGGTGCTCGTCGTCGGCGTCGTGCTGGCGCTGCTGCTGCGCGCGGTGTTCATCGCCCTCGGCGCGGGCGCCATCTCCCGGTTCGACTGGCTGTTCTACGTCTTCGGCGCGTTCCTCGTCTTCACCGCGTGGAAGCTGCTCAGGGAAGGACCAGGCGGCGACGAGGACGAGTTCCGGGAGACCGCGGCGCTGCGCGCGGTGCGCCGTGTCCTGCCCACGTCGTCGCGGTACGACGGGGCGGCGCTCACCACGCGGGTGGACGGCAGGCGGGTCGTCACGCCGATGTTCATCGTGATGATCGCGGTCGGCACCACCGACCTGCTGTTCGCCGTCGACTCCATCCCGGCGATCTTCGGCCTGACCAAGGAGCCCTACCTGGTGCTCACCGCCAACGCGTTCGCGCTGATGGGGCTGCGCCAGCTGTTCTTCCTGGTCGGGGGGATGCTCGACCGGCTCGTCCACCTCGGCAAGGGTCTCGCGGTGATCCTCGCGTTCATCGGGGTGAAGCTCGTCCTCGAAGCGCTGCACCACCACGGCGTCGCCTGGGCGCCGGAGATCCCCATCCTGCTGTCGCTCGGGGTCATCGTGGTGGTGCTGCTGATCACGACCGCGGCGAGCCTGCTCGCGTCGCGCCAGGCCCGGCAGCGCGCCGAGCGGGACGGCACGGGGGCGTGACCTGCGGGCCGGGCGGTGCCGCGGGCTCCGTCCGGCCCGTCGTCGGGTGTTCGCGTGGACCGGTTCGCCGTGGCCGCCGCATCGTGACCGGCTCGTCGTCGGGGTCAGGAGACCGTGCTGGTCTCCTCGCCCCGGCTGCGCCGGTCGTTGGCGTACCGCTCGATGTCGGCGACGGCGTGGTCGGTCCGCCGGCGCTGGGCGTCCATCGCGGCGTCGAGGCCGAGGCCCAGGCGCCGTCCGTCGGCGGAGAACCCGGCGGGGCGGGTCAGGGTGTGCTTGAGCTGTTGCCATCCAGGCATGGGCTTGCCTTCCTCGCTCGTTCTCGGGCGGGGAGCCCGCCCGCGTCGTCGGGGCGGGACTCGCTCGTCCAGTGGACCACCGGCCGGAGGTGCTACATCCAGAATACAGACTATCGTATACAAAACGCCCGCGAGGTGAGCCCTGTCACGTGGACTCGATCCAGGTGCCCTGAGCTGGACCTCGGCGGATCGGCCGGCGACGTCCACCGGCGGTCCCGGTCACGTCGACCGCGCGGCGTCCAGGTGCTCGCGGTACGCGGCGCGCGTGCGCTCGGTGTGCCGGCTCATCAGCTCGGCCGCCCGCTCCGGCTCCCGCCGCGTGATGGCGTCGATGATCTCCGCGTGCTCGGTCCAGGCGTCCTTGCCGCGGGTCAGCGCGAGCGGGGCGTAGTACCAGCGGACGCGGCGGTCCACCGTCGCGATCATCTCGGACAGCACCGCGTTGCCGGACAGCCGCGTGATGAACGTGTGCAGCGCGGCGTTCGCGGCGACGACCCGTTCCACGTCCTTGGCCTTGAGCGCGGCGACGCCCTCCTGCTGGAGCTTCTTGAGCTGCTTGACGTCGTCCTCGCCGGCGTGCTCGGCGGCGAGCTTCGCGGAGTAGGTCTCCAGCACGTTGCGCACGGCGAGGAGCTGGTCGGCCTCCTCGTCGGTGGGCGTGTGCACGAACGCGCCCTGCGCCGGGCGCAGGTCCACCCACCCCTCGGTCTGCAGCCGTTGCAGCGCCTCGCGCACCGGCTGCCGGCTCACGCCCAGGTGCTCGGCCAGCTCGATCTCGACGAGGTGCTGACCCGGCTTGAGGGTACGGTTGACGATCAGGTCGAGCAGCGCCTCGTAGACCGCCTGGCGCAACGGGGCGGGCCGCTCGACCTTGCGCGTGGCCGCGCCGCTCAGCGACTCGCGGCCGGCGCGACGGGCGCCGCCCGCGCCGATCAGCGGCGTGTTGGACTGGCTCACGGTCGCCTCCTCGGGCACGGGTGGGGATGATGTCTGGAATGCCCGATGCTCAGCATACAGATTTTCGTATGCAAAAAGCAATCTGCCGCGCCCGGTCGTGTCGCCGCACGTCAACCGCGTGCTCGGCCTGACTGTCCCGACCTTTCGGGTTCCTCGCCGTGCCGGCCCGGACGGGCTATCGCCGGCAAGCTTCATACAACATACTGTATGCAATTACTGGGAAGGTGAGGGGACGACATGAAAGTCGCAGTTCTCGGAGCCGGGGCCATCGGCGCCTACGTCGGCGCGGCGCTGCACCGCGCCGGGACGGAGGTGCACCTCGTCGCCCGCGGCGCGCACCTGGACGCCCTGCGCCGCCACGGCGTCCGGGTCCACAGCCCCCGCGGCGACTTCACCGCCGCACCCCACGCCACCGACGACCCGACCGACATCGGCCCGGTCGACTACGTGTTCCTGGGCCTCAAAGCCCACCAGTACGCCACCTGCGGCCCGCTCATCACGCCCCTGCTCGGCCCGGACACCGCCATCGTGGCCGCCCAGAACGGCATCCCCTGGTGGTACTTCCACGGCCTCGCCGGCCACCCCCTGGAGAACGCCCGCATCGAAGCCGTCGACCCCGGCGGCCGCGTCAGCGCCGTCCTCGACACCCGCCGCGCCATCGGCTGCGTCGTCTACTGCTCCACCGAGATCGAGGCGCCCGGCGTCGTCCGGCACGTCGAAGGCACCCGCTTCTCCCTCGGCGAACCCGACCGCACCGTCTCCACCCGGTGCCGCGACCTCAGCGACGCCCTCGTCGCGGGCGGCCTCAAAGCCCCCGTCGAACCGGACCTGCGCGACGACATCTGGGTCAAGCTCATGGGCAACGTCGCCTTCAACCCGCTCAGCGCCCTCACCCGCGCCACCATGGCCGAGATCTGCGAGCACCGCGACACCCGCGAACTGGTCGCCCTCATGATGGCCGAGACCGTCGCCGTCGCCCGCGCCGTCGGCTGCGCACCCCGCGTCTCCATCGAGAAGCGCATCGACGGCGCCCGGCGCGTCGGCCACCACAAGACCTCGATGCTCCAGGACCTCGAAGCCGGCAAGGCGCTGGAAACCGACGCGATCATCGGCGCCGTCGTCGAGATCGCCCGGCTCACCGGCGTCGCCGCGCCCACCCTGCGCAGCGTCCACGCCGCCGTCGACCTGCTCGCGCGCCAAGCCCTCACCGCCGCCAGTTGAGAGGACCGACATGACCCCGATCCTCAAGCCGGGCACCTCGTGGCCCGAGCTGTACGACCGGTGCGCGCACGCCGCGCCCGAGGCGTTCCACCCCGACCGGCTGCTCAACCACGTCGACGGCCGGTGGCAGCGCCTCGGCACACCCGGCCACGCCACCTCACCCGTGGACGGCTCCGCCATCGCCGCACCACCCCGCCTCGACGCGGCCCAGGCCGCCCACGCCGTCGCCGCCGCCTCCGACCGGCACCGCACGTGGGCCGGCGTGCCGCTGCCCGAGCGCAAAGCCCGCACGCTCGCCGCGCTCGCCGACCTGCGCGCCCACCGGGACCTGCTCGCGTTGCTGCTGGTCTGGGAGATCGGCAAACCCTGGCGGCTCGCCACCGCCGACGTCGACCGGTGCATCGACGGCGTCGAGTGGTACGTCGAGCGGATCGACCCCATGCTCCACGGCCGCACACCCCTGCCCGGCCCGGTCAGCAACATCGCCAGCTGGAACTACCCCATGAGCGTCCTCCTGCACGCCATGCTCGTGCAGTCGCTCGCCGGCAACGCCGTCATCGCCAAGGCCCCCACCGACGGCGGCGTGGCCTGCCTGACGCTGGCGTGCGCCCTCGCCGTCCGCCACGGCCTGCCGCTCACCCTCGTCAGCGGCGGCGGCCGCGAGCTGTCGCCCGTGCTCGTCGGCTCACCCGACCTCGGCTGTGTGTCGTTCGTCGGCGGGCGCGGCGCCGGCGCCGAGATCGTCACCGCGCTCGACCCCACCCGGCGCCACGTGCTCGAACTGGAAGGGCTGAACTGCTGGGGCGTCTGGGAGTTCGGCGACTGGGACGCGCTGCGACCGCAACTGCGCAAGTCGTTCGACTACGGCAAGCAGCGCTGCACCGCCTACCCGCGGTACGTGGTGCAGCGGTCGCTGTTCGACGCGTTCCTCGCGGTGTACCTGGAGGCCGTGCGCGAGGTGACGTTCGGCCACCCGCTCGCCGTGTCCTCACCGGACGACGACCCGCCGGACCTCGACTACGGCCCGCTGATCACCGACGCCAAGGCCAAGGAACTCGCCGACGTCGTGGACGAGGCGATCGCCAAGGGCGGCGTGCCCCTGCACCGCGGCTCGCTCGACGACGGCCGGTTCCTGCCCGACCAGCGGACGTCCGCCTACTTCCCGCCGGTCGCGGTCCTCGCGCCACCCCGGTCCTCCCCGCTGCACCACGCCGAACCGTTCGGCCCCGTCGACACCGTCGTGCTGGTCGACACCGAAGCCGAACTGCTCGCCGCCATGAACGCCGGCAACGGCGCGCTCGTCGCGTCCCTGTCGTGCGACGACGAAGCCACCGCACGACGGCTCGCGCCAGAGGTCAACGCGTTCAAGTTCGGGCACAACCGGGCCCGGTCGCGCGGCGACCGCGCCGAGGTGTTCGGCGGCCGGGGCGCGTCCTGGCGCGGCGCGTTCGTCGGCGGCGAACTGCTCGTGCACGCCGTCACCGAAGGCCCGCCCGGCGAACGCCTCCACGGCAACTTCCCGTCCTACTCCCTCTACCCGCCCACCTGACGCGGAGGCACGGATGCCCGCTGGTGTGAACCGGATCGTCCGCGACGTGGTCGCCCCCGCCGCGCCGGCCGTCGACCGGGACGGCGCCTTCCCCAGGGCCGCGGTCGCGGCGCTCGGCGGACTGCTCGGCACGAGCATGTCCCGCGGCGTCGGCGGGCACGGCCGCGGCCTCGCCGAGGTGGCCGACGTGGTGGAACACGTCGCCGCCGCGTGCGGCAGCACGGCCGTGGTGCTGCGGTCGCACTTCGCCGCCGCGACCGCGGTGGACCGGCTGGGCCGCCGGGCGCTGCGGACCACCGTCGCGGCCGGCGGGCACCTGGGCACGATCGCCGTGTTCTCGCCCGGCGCGCACTTCGCGCTGCCCTCCGGCACGGCCGTGCGGCGGGGCGACGTGGTGGACCTGCGCGACCGCAAGAGCGGCGTCGTCGCGGCGGGGGAGGCCGACAGCCACGTCTGGTCGAGCACACCCCTCGGCGCGCTCGGCACCACCACGCTGTGGTCGGTGCCGGGCAACGCGCCGGGGCTGTTCGTCCCGGTCGACCGGCCGGGCCTCGGACTGCGCGGGGTGGCGGCCAACACGGTGTGGGCGGATCCCGCGCACGTGCCCGTGGACTGCCTGCTGGGCGAGGACGGGCGGTCGTTCGACACCGTCGTCCACCACGTGCTGCCGTGGTGGGTCGTGCTGGGCGCGTCGGTGGCGTTGGGCGTGATGGCGGGGGCGACCGAAGCCGTGGCCCCGCACGTCGGCCCCTCCGACTCGCTGCGCCTCCGCCTGCGCGCCGACGCGGTGCGGGTGCTGCGCGAGGACGCCGTGGCCGCGGTCGACTGGGAACCCGACCGGGCCAGGCGGAAGCTGTGCCACCTGGCCGTGCACACCGCCGAGGCGCTGGTCGTGGTCACGGACCAGGCGCTGGCCCTGGCCGCGGACCTGGGACCGAGCACGAGGGCGACGGTGGAGCGCCGCTTCCGCGAGGCGAGGGCTCTGAACACCATGAGCCCGACCGCCGACCAGTTCACCGACTTCACCGCGCGTGGGGAGCCGGGTGCCTCGGCGGTGGCCCGTCTGGGCGCTTGACCAGCGGTTTCCCCGAGTGGCGGACACTCTCCCACACCACTACCCCGACCTCGGCCCCGAAGATCATCGGACCACTATCGGGTGAACTTCGCAATCGCCATCAACCAAAACGCCGTTATCCACGGCCTCGAACGTCGGTTGAAACGAAGAGGAAACCCGAGCAACCCCGCACGCCTGAGCCGGCCCGACGGCCACCGCACCCCACCACCCGGCAACCACCGAGCCGGCCCGCAACCCCCACAGGGAGGACCACCCGACCAGCGACCCCCGACAGGAGGCCGACCAGTGACCCCCACAGGAGGACCACCCGACCGGCGACCCTCACCACCCACACCGCCAACCATCAGCCGGCAACCCGGTGCCGCCCCGACCGGCCGTCCGCCCCCGCACGAGCCTCGCAGCCCTCGGTCACACCAGCGAACCTCCGGGCGACCGTGCTCGGCGACCGCCGTCGGCGAACGCCCGCCGTCAGCCAACGCGCTGGGCGACCACGATCAGCGAACGCGTCGGAGCGAGCACCCGCCGTCAGCGGACGGGCCGGGCGACCGCGGTCGGCGAGCGCGTTGCGGGCCGGCTCGGTCGGGGCGAAGGCCGTCAGCGGACAGGTCGGGCGACCGCGGTCGGCGAGCGCGTCGGGCGACCGCGGTCAGTGGACGCCGAGCACCCCGTCCACGCGCCGCGGGATGCCCAGCGGGTTGCCCTCGCGCAGCTCGGCGGGCAGCAGCTCGTCCGGCCAGGACTGGTAGGTCACCGGGGTCACCCACCGCCGGATCGAGGTCGCGCCGACGGACGTGTGCAGCGGGTTCGTCGTGGCCGGCCACGGCCCGCCGTGGTGCATGCCCCACGCCACGGCCACCCCGGTCGGCCAGCCGTTGAAGATCAGCCGACCCACCACCGGCCGCAGCGCCTCCGCCACCCGCCCCGCCTGGCCGTGCTCGCTCCCGGCCGCGTGCACGGTGCCGGTGAGCGAACCCGGCAGGCGGCGGAGCACCGGGTCCAGCTCGGCCGGATCGGTGTAGGTCACCACGACCGCCGCCGGGCCGAAGTGCTCCTCGGTGAGCTTCTCCAGGTTGTCCGCGAACGTCGTGAGCGGCACCTGGAAGAGGCGCGGCTCGACGCTCCAGCCCTCGGCGGGGGCGGTGCCCTCGGCGACCAGGTCCACCAGGCCCGACGCCGCCAGCGCGGAGGTGCCCGAGCGGTACGAGTCGCACATGCGCTCGTTCAGCATCGGCCCGCCCGTGGCGGCCTTGACGGCGTCGGCCAGGGCCGGGACCAGGGTGGACGGGGCGAACAGCAGGCCGGGGTTGGTGCAGAACTGGCCCACGCCGAGGGTCAGCGAGCCGACGAACTCCGCGGCGAACCCCTCGGGGCGCGCGGCGGCGGCGTCGGGCAGGACGACGGTCGGGTTGACGCTGCCCAGCTCGCCGTAGAACGGGATCGGGTCGGGGCGGGCGTTGGCCAGGTCGAACAGGGCGCGGCCGCCGGCGGTGGAGCCCGTGAAGCCCACCGCCTTGATCGCCGGGTGCTTCACCAGCGCCACGCCGGCCTCCTGGCCGTGCACGATGCCGAACACCCCCGCCGGCACGACCGACGCCACGATGCGCGCGGTCGCCTGCGACGTGCCGGGGTGCGACGGGTGCGCCTTCACCACCACGGGGCAGCCGGCGGCCAGCGCGGACGCCGTGTCGCCGCCCGCCACGGAGAACGCGAACGGGAAGTTCGAGGCCGAGAACACCCCGACCGTCCCGAGTGGACGGAGCATGCGCCGCAGCACCGGCCGCGGCGGGATGATGTCCGGGTTCGCCGAGTCCAGCGTGGCCTCGACGTAGCTGCCCTCGCGCAGCACCTCGCCGAACAGCCGCAACTGGTTCGTGGTCCGCTTCAGCTCCGTCGTCAGCCGCGGCACGCCCAGCGCCGTCTCCGCGTCCGCGATCTCCACCAACGGCCCGGAAGCGGCGTCCAACGCGTTCGCCACGGCCTCCAGCACCGAGGCCCGCTCGGCCGCCGGCAACGCCGCCCACGCCGGGAACGCCGCCTCACCCGCCCGCGCCACCGCGTCGACCTCGACCGCCGACGTCTCCGGCACGGCCTCGCCGACCGGCTGCCCGGTCCGCGGGTCGTAACCCTGCTCGCTCATCGACCGGCCTCCTTCACCGCGGTGTCGAACTCGGGCGTGCACCACGCGCCACCGAGGTAGGTCATGGCGGGGGAATCGGCGGCCGGCTCGCCGGCGGCGGCCAGCACCTCCTCGGCGAACACCTCCGAGTCGTCCTCCGACTTGTACCCCAACGCCTCCGCCTCGCTCAGCGAGAACCACCGGCGCGTGTTGTCCGAAACGCCCCAGATCACGCGGAACCCGGGCGACGGCGCGGACAGGCACGCCTCGAACAGCCGCGCCCCGTCGTCGGGCGACAGCCACGTCGACAGCATCCGCGCGTCGCGCGGCTTCTCGAAGCACGACCCGATCCGCACCGCGATCACGTCCATCCCGTACCGCGACGCGTACAGGCTGCCCAACGCCTCCAACGCCACCTTGCTCACGCCGTAGTACGTGTCCGGCTGCGGGAACAGGTAGTCGCCCGCCTCGCCCGACGACCGCCGGTAGTACCCGACCGCGTGGTTCGAGCTGGCCAGCACGACCCGGCGGACGCCCGCCCGCCGCGCCGCCTCCAGCACCACGTGCGTGCCGTTGATGTTGACGTCCAGGACCTCCGCCCACGGCCGCTCCAGGCTGTGCCCGCCGAGGTGGATCACCGCGTCGACGCCCGCGCACGCCTCGTCCATCGCGGCCTGGTCGGTGACCGACGCCGTGACCGGCTCCACCCGCTCGCCGTCGGCGGCGGGCGGCAGCGGCGCGATGTCGAGCAGGCGCAGGGTCCGGTCCGGCGCGGCCAGTCGGGTGCGCATGAGCGTGCCGACTATCCCGGCGGCGCCGGTGATCAGGATTCGTGCGGTCACATCGAGCCCTTTCGCGATTGCGGAATCAGCGGCCGAACTGGCGCAGCAGTTCGGTGATCGTGCGCGCGGCGTGCAGCAGCGCCTCGACGACCTGGCGCTCGTGGTCGGGGTCGAGCCTGCCCAGCGGCACCGAGCAGCTCATCGCGTCGAGCACCGGGTTGCGGTAGGGGAGGGCGACGGCGAAGCAGCCCAGGCCGGGCGTGTTCTCCTCGCGCTCGTGGGCGTAGCCGACCGCGCGGAACCCGGCGAGCTGCGCGTGCAGCGCGGGCCGTTCGACGACGGTGTTGGGCGTCAACGGCGTCAGCCGGGCGGGCAGGATCGCGTCGACCTCGGCGGGCGTGCGCGCGGCCAGCAGCGCCTTGCCCAGCGACGTCGAGTGCGCGGGCAGGCGGCGGCCGACGCGGGACACCACGCGCAGGTGGTGCTCGGACTCGCGGCTGGCGAGGTAGACCACGTCCGCGCCGTCGAGGCGGGCCAGGTGGACCGTCTCGTTGATCTCCCGCCGCACCTGCTCCATCACCCGGATGGCGACCTGCACCACCGGGTCGTGGTCGAGGTAGGACGTGCCGACGAGCAGGGCGCGCACGCCGATGCCGTAGGTGCCGCGCGTCGGGTCGAGTTCGACCCACCCGCGGGCGACGAGCGTCTGCAGGAGCATGTAGAGGCTCGACTTCGGGTAGCTCAGCTCGCGGTGCAGTTCGGTCAGCGTCAGCGGGCGGTCCGACGCCGACAGCACTTCGAGCAGTTCCACAGTCCGATCGGCCGACTTGACCGCGTTCGGCCGAGCGGGTGACGCGGATCCAGTCACCAAATCCTCCACGGGAAACGTTCCGGCAACACGCACTTGACACGTCGCTGCGCCGATTCTTACAGTCCGCCCAACACGTTCACAAGTACGACCGCACTTCACATATATGAACAGTATGGCTGCGAACAGGAGACGCCGTCCATGACACTCTCCCGCCGGTGCGCCACGGCCGACGCTGTAGTGACCGTTGCGGGCTCCTCCACGCACCCGACCTGGGGGTACCGGCGTCGCGCCGGGGCCGCCCACCGGCCGGACCGCCACCCGACCGCCCCGGCCCGGACGTGCCGCGCGGCGAGGACGGCCCGGCTCCGCGTCCAGTCTCCCGGCGCGCGGCCCGCCGCCGACGCCCACCCCGCCTGCGCCGAACCGGTGAACCCCGCCGCACCGCGGGGGTTGCGCAACACCTGGACTTGGGCACCGCGGTCGCCGAGGGTGGCCCGGTGACATCGGTCGACACCGCCATGGACGTGGGTGCGACGGCCAGTGGCGGCGGTGCCGTCGCGGCCCACCCCGTGGGGGGGGGGGGGCGCCCGGCGGGGACCCGAGACGCGGACGAGCGCACCCCCCCCACGCGGAGGCGGGGGGGGGGCGGCCACACGCCCGACAGCGCGGCGC
>NZ_JBHYXZ010000152.1:0-9469 GCF_042752395.1 Actinosynnema sp. NPDC059335
GTGGACGTGCGGGAGGACCCGGTGCGGGTCTACGAGTCGTGTCTGGGTTTCGCGCCGCCCGCGGTCGAGATACTTGGGCCGCACCGGCGCATGTGAGCGCCCCCGCCCCGGCGCGGCCGCCCCCCCCCCCGCGCGCAGGTGGCCGAACTGCCGCGTGGTGGCGTCGGTGACGGTGCTCGACTTGGCGTGCCCGTAGTTCGCCGACGCGACGACGCCCGCCGTGCCGGAGACGTTCGGGTTCGCGCTGCCCGGCGAGGCCAGGCCCGGGGCCTTGACGCCGACGCCCCAGCCCGAGCCGCGGCCCTGCCCGGCGGTGACCTTCTCGGAGCCGGCGATCGTGTGCTCCACGTCGACGCCGTCGTTGACGACCCGGTCGAACTTCGGCTCGCCCGCCTTCGCGCGCAGCGTGACCTGGTAGGAGTCCTTGCCGAACGTGCCGGGCTGGTGCACCAGCAGCGGCACGCCGCCGTCCAGCGCGCTGTCGATCATGGCCTGCACCGAGGCGGGCGAGGAGAAGTCGACCAGGCGCTGGAGGTTGTTCATCGAGTCCTTGAGGACCGAGTCGGGCACCAGCGGGCCGCCGAACCGCTTCGACGTCTTCGCGTTCACCTGCGAGACCAGGTCGTCCACCGCGGCGGACAGGTCCGGCACCCGGTCGACGGCGGACAGGCCGAGCGAGCCCGGCTCGTCCTTGGCGAGCGTCTTCGGCGGGGCCATCGCGCCGAAGTCCGGCGACTTCACCGTCGGCGCGACGTTCGGCAGCACGCCCAACTCACGCGCCACGTCCTCGCTGACCCGCACGAACACCGACTTCGGCAGCTTCACCGTCGCGCCCTCGGCGCGCGGCGTGCCGCCGTGCACGACGTTGCCCGCCCGGCTCTCGCCGACGATCGTCACGTCCGCGTCGAGCTGGATCAGCACGGTCCGCGCGTCCGCCGGGGTCACGACGTTGCGGTCCACGCTGCCGCCGACCTCGCGCGCGTCGGACTTCGAGTCCGCCCACGGCGTGTACTTGCCGACCGCGGCCACGCCGCCGGCGCCGCTCGTGGGCGTCGGCTCGCCGGCGGGCGGCGGGGTGGTGTTCGGCCTGATCGGCACGTTGACGCCGGCGGTCAGGTCGACCGATCGGCTCGTGGACGACGCGTCGCCCGCCTTGTAGCCGCCGGTGAGGGCGTTCTCCGTGCCGGTGTCGTCGGCGATCGACACGAGCTTCGGGTTGCCCAGGGTCATCGCCATGCCGACCGAGCCGGTGCGGTCGGTGACGCGCCGGTCGTACCGGAGGCCCTGCTCCTGCATGCCCGTCTCGACGAGCTTGCGCAGGTTCGCCTTGATGTTCTCCGGGCTGAACATCCGGTCGATCTGGTTGCGCGACTCGGTGCCCGGCACGGTGAGCGCCGAGTCGCCGTTCGCCGCGCGGTTGAGCGCGTCGATCGCCTGGTCGCGCAGCGCGGTGGTGTTCGCGACGGCCTCGACGTGCAGGAACTCCGGCGGCTTCGGCCGGGTGCGGTCGGTCAGCAGGTCCTTCACCGACGGCGCGTCGGTCAGCCTCGTGACCTGCGGGTCGCCCGGCTTGAAGCCCTGGGGGTCCACCTTCAGGGTGGAGCTGTCCGACACCCAGAGGTTCACCTTGCCGCTGATCGCGGGCAGGATCTCGGGGTTGTTCGGCGCGTTCGGGTCGAGCGACGCGCCCACGGTGCGCGCCACCACGCGCGGCTGCGGCGCGTGCTGACCCGGCAGGCCGGGCGTCACCCGCTGCACCCAGGAGCGCGGCCGGGTGAACGTGGTGATCTCGACCTCGAACTCCACGTCGCCCTGGAACACCTGGGCGTTGGGGCTGCCGACGTTCAACGACGTGGAGTTGACCGCGGGGCCGCCGGTGTTCTTCACCGTCCACGAGTGGTTGTACTTCGCGCCGAACTGCGGGGTCGGCGTGAGCGTCGCGTCCGCGGTCTTGGCCGGGATCACCACCTTGCCCTCGACGCCGCCGCTCCAGCCCTTCGTGGTGGCGGTGGCGCTGTCGAGCCTCGGGCCGCTCGACGACGCGTCGCGCACGTTGCGGGCGTCGGCCTGGCCGAGGTGCCGGGTGTCGGACAGCTTCGCCTTGACCGTGATGTTGACGTAGGTGTTGGTCGTGGCGTCGGAGTTCTTCAGCCGGACGGTGACGCCCGGACCGAGCAGGCTGTCCATGTTCGACTTCAGCGCGGTCGGCGACAGCTGGTTCAGCGCCCGCTGGTTGGCGAGCTGCCGGGCCACGTCCGCGAAGCGCTGACCCTTGCCGCTGCGCGGGTTCGCGTTCGGGTCGTTCCAGTTCGGCAGGAAGTCCCGGAAGCCGTCGACGTTCCTCAGCGCGGCCTCGACCTGCGCCTGCACCCGGCTCGCCGGCTCGAAGTCGCCGACCCGCGCGTTGCCCGCGGCGAACGCGGAGTCCAGGTAGGGCGGCGCGTGGCGGGGCGTGTCGGTCGGCTTCGTGGTGCCCTTCTGCGTGCCCTCGGGCACCGGCAGGTTCAGCGCCGCCGCCTCCGGCAGCCCCAGCCGCAGGTAGGTGGTGACGGGCACGGTGACGTTCGCGCCGCTGGGCGTGCGCACCTCGACGTCGGCGGTCACCTTGTAGAGGCCGGTCTGGCCCTTGAGCTGGATGCCGGACTTGTGCGCGGTGTTCGTGCCGGCGTTCGAGCTGTCCGCCGTGCGCGCCGAGTACGTGGCCGTCGTGCCGACCTGGCCGCCGAGCACGCCGGCCTGGCCGATGTTGCCGCCGAACCCGGCGGTGGCGTCGAACCCGGTCTTCGTGGTCGCGGTGACGCCCGTGCCGAACGAGGTCGAGTCGTGCAGGCGCAGCTGGGCCGAGTCGTGCACGCCGACCAGCTCGGCGTCCTTCAGGGTCGCGTGCGCCTGGACCGCCGCGCCCTTGCTCGCGTGCGGGCTGACCAGGTCCGGCGAGGTCACCCAGCCGGTGAGCATCGCACCCATGTTGTCGCGCAGCGTGGTGGGGCTCAGGAAGGTCTGGAGCGCCGTGCGGCCCGGCGAGCCGATCTTGGTGATCGACGGGTGCAGCTTCGCCGCGACGTCCGAGAACGCCTTGGTCGAGTCGACGTTCGTGACGGCCTCGGGCACGGCGTGCTCGATGCGCGCGCCCCAGTCCGCGCTCGGGGTGTCCGGGTTCGCCGCGAGCGTCGGGTTCGAGTCCGCGATGGTCGACAGGTCGTCCGGGATCTGGAGGGTCACGTCGACCGGGCCGCTCGGGTCGGAGTCGACCGTGATCGTCGGCTGGACGTTGCCGTGCGCGTCGGTGAGGGTGATCCGGTAGGCGACCGGCACCTGCGCCGTGGTCGAACCCTCGCCGGAGCGGATGATGCGCTGGTCGGCGGTGGAGGTCGAGGCGGTGGTGCTCGTCGCCGGGGTGGCGAGCTGGGCCTTGCCGCCGAGCGAGCCGTAGGGGCCGGTCGCGACGCCCGCCGTGGCCGCCGCGCCGACGTCGTTCGCCGTGGCCAGGGTGGTCGTGGTGGAGGTCGCCGTGCCGCTCTGGGCGGTCATGTCGACCTTGGTGGTCGTGGTCGGCGTCGTGACCGCCGCGGCCGGGTCGGCCGGCGGCATCATCGTGGCCTGGACGTTGGCCTCGAACCAGTTGTTGCCGATCTTGACCTGGAAGTCGCGGCCGTGGCCGAGGAAGGACTCGAAGTCCGAGGTCAGGGCGGTCTCGATGGCCGCCTTGTCGTCGGCGCGCAGCCCGGCGACGGCTTCCGCGACCTTCGCCGCGCCCCGCACCTCGACCGGGGCGATCGTGCCCAGTGCCTGGTTGTCCTGGAAGAAGTCGGGGAGGTTCTTCGAGGTGAGGACCGGTCCGGGGGTGGGCGGGCTGATGGTGGCCATGGGGATGACCGGGTTCGGCGTGGGCCGCCACCGCGGGCGCGGCGCGTTGGGCGGCTGCACGTCCGCGTCGGTGTCGAGGTCCCTGGAGCGGCTGTCGGTCCCGGGCGCGCTCGGGGCCGCGGTGGTGGGGACGTCGGGCGTCGGCGCGGGCCGGGTTGCCGGGGCCTCGGGCGTCGGGGCGGGCCTGGTGCCGGGGACCTCGGGCGTCGGAGCCCCTCGGGTGCCCTCGACGACGGGACCGCCGACCGGCCCGGCGGCGGGACCGGTGTGCGGCGTGTAGGTGCTGCGGCCGTTCGGGCCCTGGACCGCGTCGACGTGGATCGGGTCCACGGCGGGCAGGTCCTTGCCGAACGGCGTGTAGGTCGTGGTCCGGCCGCCCGGGTGGTGCACCACGATCGGCGTGCGGAGCTGCGTCGCGAGCGCCTGGGCGGCGATGTGGTCGGCGTTCGCCGCGCTCTCGGCGTCGGCGCGCACCTGGTCCGGGTCCGGCACGTCGGGCAGCGGGCCCTTCTCCGCCGGCCCACCGTCCGGGTGGGTGTCGGGGCCCGCCATCACGTCGCGCGACACCGCGTCGGGGATCTCCGTCATGGTGGACGGGTCGAAGCCCGGGTTCGGACCCGGTTGCAGGACCGAGTTGACGAGGTCGCCGTTGGTGGTCGGGTGGTCCGTGACGAAGTCCGAGAGCTGCTCGCGCACCTCGATCTCGGCCTCGGCCGCCTTCTTGGCCGGGCCCTTGAGCTTGCCCGTGTCCGCGCTCAGCGACGACACGTAACCCGTCACGTCGTTGCGCAGCTGCGCCGGGTCGACGCCCCGCACCTTGCCCACGGCGTCGTACAGGCCGTTCGGGGCGGGCGGTCGCGTGGACGGCAGGTTCGCGATGTTGTTCATCGCCCCGAACCTGCGCTGCATCGACGCTTCCGGGCCGGACATCGCGGTGTTGACGCCCGCGACGGTCTTGACGATCCGGCTGCTCTGGTCCAGGCCCGCCATCACGTCCGGGTGGCCCGGCACGCGCGTCGACATCGACTGGTCGATGTCGTGCCCGCGACCGACGCCCAGGTCCTTGGCGACCTTGGCGACCTCCTTGAACTGCGGCCCGGTCGTCGGCTGGGGCGGCGGCGCGCCCGGGTCGTCCTTGGGCGGCGACGTGATCGCGGGGTTCGGGTTGAGCTGCGGGTTCGGGTCGGCACCGAGGTTGGTGGGGTCGCGGTTGATGCCCGCGAGGTTCGGGAACTTGTCCCGGAAGCCGCCCAGGCTGGTGCCGCTCTTGTCGTTCTTCGTGTCGAAGAAGCGGTCCGCGACGCCGCCCAGCGGGGCGTGCGACTGGGGGAGCGTGCCCTTCTTGGCGTAACCGAGCGCGATGCGCGTCAGGTCCGTCTCGACCGCGCCGCCCTTGAAGTCGGAGATGAACGCCTGGGTGCGGATCGGGTGGCTGTAGGTCTGGGCGTCGACCGCCAGCTGCGACAGCCGGGCGTCCTTCCGGTCGGCGATGTCGGCGTCGGTGTCCGCGGTGACGTCGGCGTCCATGTCGACGTCGGTGTTGGCGTTCGCCTCGATGTCGGCGATCTGCTGGTCGTAGATGGAGCCGATCTCGTGGGCGAAGAAGTTGTTCAGCGACCGGCCGAGCATGGAGAACTCCGCGCCGCCGTCGCCGAACCGCACGTTCGGGTCGACCATCGGCGCGATGCCGTCGAAGAACAGGTTCGGCTCGGGCGTGTACGGCAGCATCGGGCTGGTCTTGGCCTGCTCGACGCGGGCGTCCATGTCCTGCGTGATCTGCCGGGCGAAGTCGCTCTTGAACTTCTCCGCGTCCGCGAGCTTGGCCGCGGCCTTCTCCAGCCTGGCGATCTCGGCCAGGTCGGGGTTCGGCTGGGCCTGGAGCTTGGCGATCGTGGCGACCCGCTTGGCCTCCACGTCCCGGACCAGCGCGTCGAGGTCCGGCGGCGTCCGGTAGCCGCCGCTGAACATCAGCGGGCGGGCCGGCGGCAGGCCGTCGGGGTTCGCCATGCTGTCGATGACGTGGTTGAAGATGTGCTGCCCCGACGGCACGTTGCGCGAGCCCTGGTCGAAGTCCTGCACCGCGATGTAGGGGTGGTTGCCGTTGTTCGCCATCGCCGAGATCGCGAACTTGTTCGGGGTGCTGTCCAGGGTCGTGTTGCGCATGGTGCCGTACGGCAGGTTGTCGCTGGACGGCATGTCCCAGGTGAAGCCGGTCAGCGCCACCGGGACGTCGATGCCCGCGAGCACCGGTTCCAGCTCGGCCAGCTTCGCCTCGACCTGCGCCTGCGCGTCCGGGTTGTCGTCGCCGCGGGTGTTCACCCCGATGACGAACGCGACCTTGCCGTCGAGGCCCTGCGCGCCCGCCGTGATCTGGCCGACCACGTCCCTGAGGGAGTTCGCGTCGATGTCGCTGATCGGCACGATGGCGTTGACGACGAAGGCGACCGGCCTGTTGTTGTTGACGTTCGCCTCCAGGTCGGCCAGGTAGCCGCCCGGCGTGGGCTGGTGGACCGGCTTGCCGTTGGCGAGGTTCGCGAAGGCGTCGTTGAACTTGGTCGTGGCGTCGCTGCGGAGGTCCACGACCGGGCCGGTCACGTCGGTGACGGTGTCGGCGTCGGGCATGTCCACGTCGGCCGCCGCGTCGAGCGGGGCGTTGACGTCGCTGTCCCACGTCACCCCGGCCGTCGGGTCGACGTCGAGGTCCATGCCCTGGGTGGACGGCTGCTGCGCGGGCGGGACCTGGCCGGACGAGCCCGGCACGTCGTCCGTGCGGGGGCGCTTGGACGTGTCCTGGACGTCGGTGTCGACGTCCATCTCGCCGTCGAAGTCGAGGTCGGCGTCGGCTTCGCCGTCGCGCTTGCGCTTGCCGCCGCTCGGCGCGGGCCGGCTGCCGGGGACGTCCGGCGGTGTCGCGTTCGGGTTGGGCGCGTTCGGGCCGGGGGTCGAGGGGTTCGGGGCCGGCGCCGTGGTGACCGGCGTCGTGGTCGTCGCCGGGGGCGTGATCGTGGGGCCCTGGTCGTCGAGCCGCGTGTCCGGGACCGCGACCTGGCTGTTGGCCGCGCGCTCGACCAGCCACAGGTGGCGGGGGCGCAGGCCGGGGTCGGGGCCGAGGATGTCGCGGCCCATCATGCCGCCGTCGTCCAGGTGCACGCCGGAGGCGGTGGTGTGCTGCTGGAAGACGCGGGTGGAGTCGGTGTACTCGTCCGGGACGCCCAAGTAGTGCAGGGTCTCGTGGGCGAGGAGGTTGGCGCTCGCGTTCGGGTTCCAGTGGGTCTGGTCGGTGCCGGTGTTGCCGACCTCGATGACGGTGTGGGCGTCCTTGGGGTCGGTGGTGAACTCCAGGTTGAGGTGGAACTGGTCGCCGCTGGGGAGGCGGAAGCCCTGGTTGAGCAGGCTGTCCACGCCCGCCTTGGCCTTGGCCTGCACGTCCGCGATGGTCTGCGCGTCGACATCCGGGTCGGCGCCCGGCTTGAGGTGGACCTTGACCGTGTAGTCCTGCACGAACTTGCCGGGCGCGACCTCGATGCGGCGCAGGTCGTAGTTGATCAGGCCCTGGTAGGACTTGATCCTGCCGGGCGTGCTGTCGGTGGTGACGTCGGCGACCACCGTGTTCACGGTCTTGACGTGCGCGTCGGGACGGCGGTCCTTCCACGCGTCGGGGGACGTGGGGTTGTCGGGCGCGAACCAGTCGGCGGTCTTGGCGGGGTCGTGCCGCCACGACTCGTCGGCGAGGACGTCCTTGCCGGGGTGTGCGGCGGGAGGGTCCAACTTGGGCGGCGCGCCGCCGCTGCGGACCTTCGGTTTGGCGTTCGACGGGGGTGGCGGGAGGGGCGGGGCGACGGGCGGCGCGACCACGCCGACCACCGGGGGCTGCGCCTGGCCGTCCGGCGCGGGTCGGGTCTTGGTGTCGGCCGGCGCCGGGTCGGTGGACGGCTTGGGGGAGGGCGACGTGCCGGGGGCGGGCGGGGAGGCCGGGGCGGGGGCGGCGGCGTGCGGCGGCGTGCCGGGGGTGGGCGTGCCGGGGATGGGTGGCGCAGTGGTGGGCTGCGCAGTGGCGGGCGGTGCCGTGGCGGCCGGCGGGTTGGCCGGGGGTGCGCCCGGGGGAGGCGTTGCGGCAGGCGGGGTCGGCGCAGGCGGGGTCGGCGCAGGTGGAGTCGGGGCAGGTGGAGTCGGGGCAGGCCGCGTTGCCTCCGGCGGGGCGGAGATCGGCTGCTTCGACGCCGGCGGTGCCGAAGCGGGCGGCGTGGCAGGCGGTGGCGAAGCGGGCGGGGTGGAGACCTGGGGTGCCTTCGCGCCTGGTGGGGCGGTGGTCGGTTGGGCGGTCGTCGGCTGGTTGGTGGTCGGCGCGCTCGCAGTCGGAGGGGTGGCAGGCGGAGGGGTGGCAGGCGGAGGGGTGACAGGCGGGGTGACCTGTGGGGAGTTGACCGGCGGGGTGCTGATCGGCGGCGTGCTGATCGGTGGGGTGGCCGGCTTCGGCTGAGTGGTCGGTGGCACCTGGGATGCCGCCGGGGCGGACTTGACCGTGCCGTCGCCTGCCGGAGGCTTGGGCGCGTCGAACACACCGCCCGGACCGCTCGGCTTGGCGGTTCCGCTCGTGCCACTCGCGGTCGGCGGGGCGGTTGCCGGGGGAACGGCGGCCGGAGGAGTCGAGACCGGCGGAGTTGACACCTGTGGCGTCGAAACCGGCGGCGTTGAAACCGGCGGCGTCGACACCTGTGGCGTTGACCCCGACGGCGTTGACACCGGCGGTGTCGAGACCGGAGGCGGCGTGAGGCCGGGGGTGCCGACCGTCGGCCTGGGTGCCGGTGGCGGGGTGGACGGGGAGGTCGGCGGGGCCTTGGTGATGGTCCCGTCGGCGGCGGGGGCCTTGGGGGCGTCGAAGGTGCCCTTGCCGGGGCCGCCGGTGAACTTGCTCGACCGGTCCGTCCCGGTGCTCCCCGCAGCCGGCGGGGCCGCGGCCGGTGCGCCCGCCACCGGGGGCGCGCCCACCGGCGGGGTGCCGGTCGACGGGACCCCGGCGGCCGGCTTGGGCGTCGTCGGCGGGGCCGTGGCCGTGCTCGGCGGCGGGGTGGAGGTCGTCGTCGGGGGCGGGGTGGAGGTCGTGGGTGCGCCCGGCGCGCTGACGCTCGGGGCCGCCGGTGCGCTGATCGTCGGCTTGGGCGCGGGCGGCGGGGTGGACGAGGAGCTGGGCGGGGCCTTGGTGATGGTCCCGTCGGCGGCAGGGCCTTTCGGGGCGTCGAAGGTGCCCTTGCCGGGGCCGCCGGTGAACTTGCTCGACCGGTCCGAACCACCGGCCGCACCCGGTGCCGCTCCACCCATCGGCCCGCCCGCCATCGGGGGCGGGGTGGACGCGGGCGTGCCGCCCAGGCCGGTGGTGAGCTTCGACGCCGCGGCACCCGCGCCGGGCTGCGTGGACACCCCGGTCACCGGGGCCGTGCCCGGCGTCGGGCCGCCCTTGACGGTCGGGCCGCCGCCCGGCACCGCACCCGTCGAGGCACCGGGCACGCCGGTGGTCCCGCGCGTCCCACCGGGGTTCGCGCCGGACGCGCCGGGCAGGTTCGTGATCGGTCCGACCGAGGCTCCGCCGCCGGTCTTGCCCCCG
>NZ_JBHYXZ010000152.1:9568-20032 GCF_042752395.1 Actinosynnema sp. NPDC059335
CCCGGCCCTCCGGTGGTCCCGCGCGTCCCACCGGGGTTCGCGCCGGACGCGCCGGGCAGGTTCGTGATCGGTCCGACCGAGGCTCCGCCGCCGGTCTTGCCCCCGCCGGGCCCCGTGGCCCCCGCGGCTCCGGGCAGGTTGGTGATCGGCCCTACGGACGGTCCGCCGCCGGTCTTCCCGCCACCCGGCACGTTCGGCCCACCGGCCCCCGGCACGTTGCCGATCGGCCCGACCGAAGGCCCGCCACCGGTCTTCCCGCCACCGGGGATGTTCGGCCCGCCCGCCCCGGGCAGGTTCTTGACCGGCCCGACGGACGGCCCGCCGCCGGTCTTGCCGCCACCGGGCACGTTCGGCCCACCGGCCCCCGGCACGTTCTTGAGCGGCCCCACGGACGGCCCACCGGCCGTCTTCCCGCCACCGGTCCCGTTCGGACCGCTCGCCCCCGGCACGTTCGTCAGCGGCGTGACGGACGGCCCGCCGGGCCCCTTCGAGCCGATCGGCCCACTGCCGGGCGACCCCGGCGGCCGCTGGGCGTTCGAGTTCGGGTCGATCTTGGTGAACTGGTCGCGGCTGAAGGTGTCGTTCTGCACGTGCGTCTGGACGGTCGCCTTCAGGCCCGACTGCACGTTGCCCATGGCGGTCGACGCGTTGTTCGCCTGCTGCACCGAGGCGTCGTTCGAGCTGTTCAACGCGGGCACGGCGACGATCCCGATCGGACCGAGCGCGTTCGGCGCGAGCTTCAACCCCTGCAGGCCGCTGGAGATCGCGGCCAGCCGGGCCTGGAAGTCGCCCGCCTTGCGTTGCAGGCCGTCCATGGACGACTCGCTCATGCCGAAGCCGGACCCGCCGGTCGGCCCGCCCACCGGCGGTGGCGGCGGCGGTGGCGAGGACTGGCTGCCCCCGGGGTTGGAACCGGGGTTCGAGTCGACGCCGCCGCCACCGCGTGCCATGGCTTGTCTCCGTGGTTGTTTCTGCTCAGACCTGGACGGAAGTGCTCGGCGTGCCGCTGCCCGAGGAGGACCCCGAGTACTGCGACTGGTAGGCGTCGTAGCTCGACTTCGCCGCCTCGCCCGCCGACTTCGCCTCGTCGGCCGCCCGCTCGACCTCCGCGCCCGCCTGCTCGGCCTTGCGCGACGCCTCCTCGGCGGCCCTGATGTCGGCGTCGCTGCCGGACGCGAACGCCTTGGCGTTGGCCTCGGCCGCCGCCGCGTTGGCCGCCGCGTAGTCGACGTTGGCCTGCTCGTACTTGGCGTTCGCCGCCTTCGCCGCGTCGTTCTTCGCCGACATGTCGTTCTCGGCGGACGTGCGCGCCGGGTCGTCCTGGCCCGGGTTGTTCTTCTTGTACTCCTCGTACGCGGCCTTGGCGGCGTCGTCGGCGGGCTTGGCCGCGTTCAGCGCGTCGTTGCTGGCCTTGGCCGCGTCGGCGACGTCCCGGCTCTCCTTGGCCGCGGTCTCGGCGGCCTTCGCGGCCTCCGCGCGCAACGCGTCCGCCTCGCCCTTGGCCGCCTCGTACTTCGCCATGGCGCGGTCGTACCCGGCCTGGTCGCCCCGTGCGGCGGCGGCGTTGGCCTCGTCGATGGCCGAGCTGACCTTGTCGTTCGCGGCGGCGGCCTTCTCCGAGGCGGCGTTGAGCGCCTCGTTGGCCTTCTTGGCCTCCTCGGCGGCCTTGGCCTCCGCCTCCTTGGCCTGCTCGTACTTCTTGTTGGCCTCTTCGGCCTTGTTGTTGGCCTCGGTGACCTTGTCGTCCTGCGCGTCCTGCGCCAACGCCTTGTCGATCTCGCGGTCGACGCCCTTCTGCGCCTTCCACGACTCGTAGCCGACCTCGGCCACGTCGGCGATGTTCTCGAACCGGTTCCAGCCCTTGCCGACGTTCTCGGTGATCTCGTCGAGGTTCTTGATCCGGCTCATCTGCCTGCCCAGCGCGGCGGTCAGGCGGGCGATCCGGGCGGCGATGTTGGTGGCCAGCGCCACCGCCTTGCCGACCGCGAAGCCGATGTAGGCCGCGATGGACGCGCCGAACGTGATCACCGCGGTGGCGGCGGCGATCAGCGCGCCCGCCAGCAGCGACCCGAGCAGCTGGGCGATCAGGTCGCGCACGATGTCGCGCAGCACGGACACCAGCACGCCGCAGATCGCGACGATCTTGGCCTTCTGCTCGACGGCGTTGGCCAGCGTGTCCAGCTCCTGGCCCATCGCCTCCATGTTCTTGCGGAACGCGTCGGCCGACGCGCCGGTCCACCCCTCGGCCGTGGCCAGCTCGCGCCGGTGATCCTCGGCGAGCACGCGCAGCTCGGCGGCCTGCTTCTTGGTCGCCTCGACGTTGGCGTTGATCTCGTCCGGGTCGCCCATGAGCTGGTCGAGCGGTTCCTTGAGGAACGACACGTGCTCGATCAGCCAGCCGATGCCCGCGCCGAGGATCGTGCCGAACGGGTCGACCGCCAGCATCGCCATGGACGACGCGGTGCCGATCGCGGCGAACGTGATGTCCAGCGCCTTCTCGGTCTCGGTCTCGGCGTCCTTGCCGATCGTGGTGATCATCTCGTCCCAGGCCGAGATGAAGAGCGAGCCCTTGAACTTGTTCTCCTCGGTGATCTCCATGCCCGGCGGCGCGTCGATCGGGGTCTCGGTCATCGGTCAGGCTCTCCTCGTCACCAGGGCTGGTTGTCGTCGTCCTCGTCGTCGACCGGGCGCGCGGGTCGCGCGGGTCGAGACGGCGCCTGCTGCTGCGCCTGCCAGGCCGGCGCGGCCGGCGGCGGGGGCGGCGCGGCGGCGTGGACGGGCTCGCGCTCGGCCTCCGGGGCCGCGTACTCCGGCTCGTCGTAGTCGCGGTCGTCGTCGCCGGCCTCGTCGTCCGGGATGGCGTCGCTGACCATGCGCAGGGCCTCGGTGCCCTCGCCGAGCGGCTCGAACGCGGCCATCACCTTCTGCGCGGCCTGCTTCTGCGCGGCCCGGGCCGTCTGCATGATCAGCGCGGTGAGGCGGGCGGAGCCCAGCTCGGTCGCGCGGTGCCCGAGCTGGAGGTTCACCAGGCCCCCGTTCGGACCGACGGTGACCGTCACCGCGCCGTCCGGGCTGGACACCGTGGCCTGCGAGTTCTCGAAGTTCTCCTGGAGGTCGGCCGACTTCCGCTGGAGATCGGCCAGCTTTGCCTCGAAGTTGTCGAGCCACTGCTGGGGGTCCAAGGTCAACCTCCTAGGGGGGATATCGGTGCAGCTTGGAGTGCACCCGAACGCGCCAACGCCGCCCCAACGCCGCACCAACGGGTCAACCTTGCGGGCCTCCGAACCCGATCCGCCCCCACGAGCGCGACCGGCCACGTCACCCGGACCGCGTATTGACACTCGGTAACCGGGTACGACGCCAAGAAGTCGACAGATCACTACGAGTGGCGGAGTCGCCCGATGGCACCAACGATTAGGTCACGTGCGGACCGGTACGTGCGCGGGTCTCATTACTACGGGGTACGGTTCGCCACTCGGAAGCCCCGACGACCGCTGTCGGGATTGTCTGCTCCTAGACGAGCAGGGAGGGAGACGAGCCGTGCGTCGTCGAATGCGTGGCTACGCGGTGGCCGCGATCGCGCTGACCAGCGTTCTCACGATGGCTGCCTGCGCCAAGGACACCGGTGGCAACAACACCGGGTCCGGGTCCACCAACACCGCCGAGGGCTGCAAGCTGGCCGACAAGCCGCCGGCCGCCACCTCGACCTCCAACTCCGCCTCGTCGGGCGAGAAGGTCGACGGCAGCGCCCTGAAGGTGGGCCTCGCCTACGACATCGGCGGCCGGGGCGACGCGTCGTTCAACGACTCCGCCGCCGCGGGCCTGGACAAGGCCAAGGCCGACATGGGCATCGCCGAGGTCAAGGAGCTGACCGCCGCTCCGAACGAGCCCGAGGACGCCAAGCAGACCCGCCTCCGCCAGCTCGCGAGCGAGGGCTTCAACCCGATCATCGGCGTCGGCTTCGCCTACGCCGAGTCGCTGAAGGTCGTCGCGCCGGAGTTCCCGAACGTCAAGTTCGCCATCGTCGACGGCGCGGTGGAGGGTGCGGCGAACGTCACGCCGCTGCTGTTCGCCGAGGAGCAGGGCTCGTTCCTGGCCGGCGTCATCGCCGCCTACAAGTCCAAGTCGTGCCACGTCGGCTTCGTCGGCGGCGTGCAGATCCCGCTGATCCAGAAGTTCGAGGCGGGCTACGTCCAGGGCGCGAAGACCGCCGCCCCGGACATCAAGATCGAGCAGAAGTACCTGACCCCGGCGGGCGACTTCACCGGTTTCCAGGACCCGACCAAGGGCCAGGAGGCCGCGACCGGCCAGATCGAGGCCGGCGCCGACGTGCTGTACCACGCCGCGGGCGCCTCCGGCAAGGGCGTGTTCTCGGCCGCCAAGTCGGGCGGCGCGCTGGCCATCGGCGTCGACTCCGACCAGTACAACCAGAAGACGGTCGAGGAGTCGAAGGACGTCATCGTCTCGTCCATGCTCAAGCGGGTCGACGTCGCGGTGTACGACTTCGTCAAGGCCGTCGCCAAGAACGACCTGGCGAGCCTGCCCAAGGTGTTCGACCTGTCCGTGGACGGCGTCGGCTACTCCACCTCGGGCGGCAAGATCGACGACGAGCTGAAGGGGGTCCTCGAGGGCTACAAGGCCCAGATCATCGAGGGCAAGATCGACGTCAAGTCCACGCCGTAACCCCATCCGGCCTCCGGCGCACTGGGCCCTGCGAGCACCCTCGCGGGGCCTAGTGCGTGGTTAGCCCCGGCGCAGCCGGAGATCAGACGGAGCTTCCATGAGCACTACCACCCCTGCCGTCGTCCTGTCGGGCATCACCAAGCGCTTCCCCGGTGTCGTCGCCAACAGCGACGTCCACCTCAGCGTCCAGGTCGGCGAGGTGCACGCGCTGTGCGGTGAGAACGGCGCGGGCAAGTCCACCCTGATGAAGATCCTGTACGGGATGCAGCAGCCCGACGAGGGCACCATCGAGGTGGCGGGCCGCCCGGTCCGGTTCCGCACCCCCGCCGACGCGATCAAGGCCGGCATCGGCATGGTGCACCAGCACTTCATGCTCGCCGACAACCTGACCGTGCAGGAGAACGTCGTGCTCGGCGCGGAGTCGCTGCACGGCATCGGCGGCCGGGCGCGCAAGCGGATCAAGGAGCTGGCCGAGGCCACCGGCCTGACCGTCGACCCCGGTGTGCTCGTCGAACGCCTCGGCGTGGCCGACCGGCAGCGGGTCGAGATCCTCAAGGTGCTCTACCGCGGCGCCAAGGTGATCATCCTGGACGAGCCGACCGCGGTGCTCGTGCCGCAGGAGGTGGACGAGTTGTTCGCCACCCTGCGCGGCATGAAGGAGCAGGGGTTCACGTTCCTGTTCATCTCGCACAAGCTCGACGAGGTGCGCTCGATCGCCGACTCCGTCACGATCATCCGCCGCGGCACCACGGTCGGCACCGCCGACCCGAAGACCGTCAGCTCCCGCCAGCTGGCCGAGATGATGGTCGGCAGCGAGCTGCCCAGCCCGCAGACCCGCGAGTCCACCGTCACCGACCGCGTCGTGCTGCGGGTGGAGAACCTCGGCCTGGTCGCGGCCGAGGGCACCCGGCCCGTGCTCGACGGCATCGACCTGGTCGTCCGCGCGGGCGAGATCGTCGGCATCGCGGGCGTCGAGGGCAACGGGCAGACGGAGCTGGTCGAGACGATCATGGGCATGCGCCGCGCGCACCACGGGCGCGTGCTGCTCGGCGACCGCGACCTGACCAGGCTCGGCACGCTGGCCCGGCGCGAGGCCGGCATCGGCTACGTCCCCGAGGACCGGCACCGCCAGGGCCTGCTGCTCACCCAGCCGCTGTGGGCCAACCGCATCCTCGGCCACCAGACCCGCCGCCCCGTGTCGAAGGGCCAGTGGCTCGACCTAGCGGGCGCGAAGCAGGACACCCGGCGCATCGTCGAGGACTTCGACGTGCGCACGCCGGGCATCGACGTGGCCGCCGTCGCGCTGTCCGGCGGCAACCAGCAGAAGCTCGTGGTCGGCCGCGAGCTGTCCGGCGACCCGGTGCTGCTCATCGCGTCGCACCCGACGCGCGGCGTGGACGTCGGCGCGCAGGCGTTGATCTGGGACGAGATCCGCGACGCCCGCGCCCGCGGCCTGGCCGTGCTGCTGATCTCGGCGGACCTGGACGAGCTGATCGGCCTGTCCGACACGATCCGGGTGATGCTGCGCGGCCGGCTGGTCGCGGACGCCGACCCGGCCACGGTCACCCCGGAAGACCTCGGCAGTGCGATGACCGGCGCGGGCGCCACGAGCGCCGCCGTGTCCGAGCACGTGTCGGAAGCGGAAGGCGAGTGATGGGAATCTTGCGCGGCAAACTGCTGCCGCCCGTGCTGGCGATCCTGTTCTCCGCCCTGCTGTGCGGCATCGCGCTGGTCGTGTCCGGCGCGAACCCGCTGCGGGCGTTCGGGGTGATGCTGTCGCAGGTGGGCGAGGGCACCACCGCCGTCGACATCGTCAACAGCACCGGCACCTACTACATCGCGGCGCTGGCGGTGGCGATCGGGTTCCAGATGAACCTGTTCAACATCGGCGTCGAGGGCCAGTACCGGGTCGCGGCGGTCGTCGCGGCGATCGTCGGCGGCTCCATCGCCCTGCCGCCCGGCCTGCACGCCCTGGTGATCATCCTGACCGCCGCCGCGGCGGGCGCGCTGTGGGCCGCGATCCCGGCGGTGCTCAAGGTGACGCGCGGCGTCAACGAGGTCATCTCCACGATCATGATGAACGGCCTGGCGCTCGGCCTGGCCGCCTACCTGATCGGCGCGGACGTGTTCGGCGAGCTGCGCGGCAACAACATCCGCACCCCGGAGATCCCGGAGAGCGGCTGGGTGCCCGGCATCTCGTTCGGCTCGTCCGGCACGGTCTTCGGCCTGGTGTTCCTGGCCGCGCTGCTGGGCATCGGCTACTGGGTGATGATGAACCGCACCCGGTTCGGCTTCGAGCTGCGGGCGTCGGGCGAGTCGTCCACGGCCGCCGCCGCGGGTGGCGTCAACGCCAAGAAGATGGTGCTGATCGCCATGCTGCTGTCCGGCGCGATCGCGGGCCTGGTCTCCATGCCGGAGATCCTGGGCCGCGACCACACGTACAACCTGAACTTCCCCGCCGGCATCGGCTTCTCCGGCATCGCGATCGCGCTGCTCGGGCGCAACCACCCCGGCGGCATCGCGTTCGGCGCGCTGCTGTGGGCGTTCCTGGACAAGTCCGGCCTCGCGCTGGACAACGTGGGCGTGTCGCGCGAGATCGTGACGATCATGCAGGGGGCGATCGTGCTGTCGGTCGTCGTCGCGTACGAGGTGGTCCGCCGGTTCGAACTGGCCGCGCAGCAGCGCCAGGTCGGCCGGCAGCTCGGAACGGTGGATGCGGCATGAGTACTTCGTTGATGAACCCGTCCGAGGCGCCCGCCACCGTTCCGCCGCCCCGCAAGGCGCGTCGGATCCCCGGCTGGGCCGTCGGGGCGCTGGGCGTGGCGGGCGCGGTCGTGCTGCTCTCGACCACGTCGTACCTGACCGGTGTGCCGCAGCTGACGTCCACCGGCACCATCCAGACCGCCGTGCGGCTCGCGCTGCCGATCCTGCTCGCCGCCCTCGGCGGCCTCTGGGCGGAACGCGCGGGCGTGGTGAACATCGGCCTCGAAGGCATGATGATCATGGGCACGTGGGGCGCGGCGTGGGCCGGCTACCAGTGGGGCCCGTGGGCGGCGCTGGTGTCGGCGGCCGTGTTCGGCGCGCTGGGCGGCCTCCTGCACGCCATCGCCACCGTGACGTTCGGCGTGAACCACATCGTGTCCGGTGTGGCGATCAACCTGCTCGGCGCGGGCGTGACCAAGTACCTGTCCACGCTGATCTTCTTCCCGCTCTCGCACAACCCGCGCGAGTCGCCCGCGGTGCCGAAGTTCGACACCTACTCCGCGTCCGGCCTGTCCGACTGGTTGGGCGAGCTGGAGGCGCAGCAGCGCGTCGGCCTGTCCGACGTCGCCGGCATCCTGCGCGGCCTGATCACCGGGGTGTCGCCGCTGACCATGCTCGCGATCCTGCTCGTGATCGGCAGCTACCTGGTGCTGTGGCGGACCCGGTTCGGGCTGCGGCTGCGCTCGTGCGGCGAGAACCCGGTCGCCGCCGAGTCGCTGGGCGTCAACGTCTACCTCTACAAGTACATCGCGGTGATCTCGTCCGGCGCGCTGGCCGGCATCGGCGGCGCGGCGCTCGTGCTGAACCCCGGCCAGCCGGGCTACCTGGAGGGCCAGACCAACGGCCGCGGGTTCATCGGCCTCGCCGCGATGATCTTCGGCAACTGGCGGCCCGGCGGCCTGCTCGGCGGCGCGGCCCTGTTCGGCTACGCCGACGGCCTCCAGCTGCGCTCGGGCGGCAAGACGTTCCTGGCCCTGGTCTACGGCGCGGTGCTGCTGCTCGTCGTGATCGTGATCTGGCAGCTCGTCCGCCGCCGCTGGTTCGCCGCCGCGTTCGGCATCCTGGCCGCCGGCGTCCTGTACGCGGTGTACTACTCGGTGGACGAGGTGCCCAGCGAGCTGACCACCTACGCGCCGCACCTGGTCACCCTGGTCGTGCTGGCGGTCGCGTCCCAACGCCTGCGCATGCCCGCGGCCGACGGCGTGGTGTACCGCCGTGGTTGACATCGACTGGGAGCTGCTGCGGGCGCGTGCCGTCGAGGCCGCGCAGTCCGCCTACTGCCCGTACTCCGGGCTGCAGGTGGGCGCGGCGGCCGTCTGCGACGACGGCCGCATCGTGGTCGGCTGCAACGTGGAGAACGCCGCCTACGGCGTCGGCCTGTGCGCCGAGTGCACCCTCGCCGGCCAGTTCTTCCTGACCGGCGGCGGCCGGCTGGTCGCCCTGGCCTGCCGCAGCGGCGCGGGCGAGCTGCTGATGCCGTGCGGCCGGTGCCGCCAGGTGATCTACGAGCTGGGCGGCGCGCCCTGCCTGATCGACACCCCGTCCGGCGTCCTGCCGATGAGCAGGGTCCTGCCCGACGCGTTCGGCCCGGAGGACCTGCCATGACCCACACCGCCGTGGACGTGATCCGGGCCAAGCGCGACGGGGCCCGCCTGACCGACGACCAGATCGACTGGGTGGTCGACGCCTACACCCGAGGCGACGTGGCCGACGAGCAGATGTCCGCCCTGGCCATGGCCATCTACCTCAACGGCATGGACGCCGCGGAAACCGCCCGCTGGACCAGGGCCATGGTGGACTCCGGCGAGAAGCTGACCCTGGACGTCGGCCGCCCCACCGTGGACAAGCACTCCACGGGCGGCGTCGGCGACAAGATCACCCTGCCCCTCGCCCCCCTGGTCGCCGCCTGCGGCGCCGCCGTGCCCCAACTCTCCGGCCGCGGCCTCGGCCACACCGGCGGCACCCTGGACAAGCTGGAGTCCATCCCCGGCTGGCGGGCCCAGCTCTCGCTGGACGAGGTGGTCTCCCAACTGCGCTCGGTGGGCGCCGTGGTCTGCGCCGCCACCACCGGCCTGGCCCCGGCCGACAAGAAGCTCTACGCGCTGCGCGACGTGACGGGCACGGTCGAGTCCATCCCGCTGATCGCCTCGTCGATCATGTCGAAGAAGATCGCCGAGGGCGCGGAAGCCCTGGTCCTGGACGTCAAGGTCGGCTCGGGCGCGTTCATGAAGTCCCTCGACCAGGCCCGCGCCCTGGCCAACGCCCTGGTCTCGATCGGCGTGGACCACGGCCTGAAGATCAGCGCCCTGCTGACCGACATGTCCGCGCCCCTCGGCCACGCGGTGGGCAACGCGGTCGAGGTGGCCGAGTCCGTCGACGTCCTGCGCGGCGGCGGCCCCACCGACATCGTGGAACTGACCATCGCCCTGGCCGAGGAGATGCTCTCCCGCGCCGGCGTCTCCGCCTCACCCCGCGACGTCCTGGCCTCCGGCGAAGCCTACGAAACCTGGGCCAGGATGATCCGCGCCCAAGGCGGCGACCCGGACGCCCCCCTCCCGGAAGCCACCCACAAACACCTGATCACCGCCCCGGCCGACGGCTACCTGACCACCCTGGACGCCTACGCCGTGGGCGTCGCCGCCTGGCGCCTGGGCGCCGGCCGCGCCCGCAAGGAAGACCCGGTCCAACCCGCCGCCGGCATCCTGTGCCTGGCCAAACCGGGCGACCGCGTCACCAGGGACCAACCACTGCTGGAACTGCGCACCGACACCCCGGACACCATCCCGGCCGCCCTCGCCTCCCTCTCGGGCAGCTACGAGATCGCCGACACCCCACCCCAACCCCGCCCACTGGTCATCGACACGATCCGCGGCTAACCCAACCAACAAGGTCAACCACCCGCCCTTCCCCAACAGAAGGGTTCCGTGTCATCCCGCCGACCTGGCGCAGCCCTACCGCGCGTGTCAAGGGGGCACTCCCACCCCTACCCGCACCTGACGCTGGAACCGCCCCCTTGAC
>NZ_JBHYXZ010000153.1:0-11034 GCF_042752395.1 Actinosynnema sp. NPDC059335
GTTCGTGGCCGCCCGGCTGTTGCTGGACCGGCTGCGCCGCGAGGTGCTGACCCGGGGCGCCGGGCGCCCCGGCGCGGCCCCCCCCCCCGGCCGGGTCGCGGGTGTCAACGGCCGCGGGCGACGATGTCGCCGTGGCTCGTGGTGGCGTGGATGCTCAGGTCGGCGGTGCCGGTGTTGCGGAGCGTGTTCCGGATCCGGCCGTGACCGGTGCCCGCGTCGAGGGAGGCGGACACGCCGGCCGCGGCGTCGACCGACACGTCGCCGGCCAGGGTGCGCAGCACCACCGTGCCGCTCACGGCCTCGGCGATCCGGATGTCGCCCTTGCCGGTGCTGATCTCCGCGGAGCCGGTGAGGCGGCCGACGGCGACGTCACCGCTCCGGGTGGTGAGGCGGACGCTCCCGGCCTCCTCGACCTCGACCGACGCGTGCGCGCCCTCGACCGCGACGTCGCCGAGCCGCCCGACGCCCCGGAAGTCCACGCCGGCCGCCCTCACCTCGACGTGGGAGCCCGCGGGCAGCCGGACCTCCACCTCCACGAACCCGGAGGGGCCGAGGACCTGGGTCTTCGCCGGAGCCGTGATCCGCAGGACGCCGTCGCCGTACTCGACCGCGGTCCGCGCCGCGGCCTGCACGTCACGACCCTTGGCGGCGTCCGCGGGCCGCACCTGGACCGCCGTGTCGGCCCGGTCGTCGGCGATGAGGCGGACGTGCCCGGCGGGGACGTCCAGGACGGTGGAGATGGGGGCGGGGGTGTCGAACGTGCGCATCGTGCTCTCCCGTGGTCGTCGGTCCGTGGCTGACGGGATCAACGATCACGGGCGGCCCTGACACCGACCGGCCACGGCGCTGACACGGCCTCTGACACGGCGCAGGGGGACGCGTGACCTCGGTGGTGTGGAGCGACGCGGGTGCTCGTGGTGGTCTCGGCGGCGGACCGGATCCCGCTGCGCAACGGGCGCAGCGCGCCGACCGGCTTCACCCGGCTGCTCGACCGCGGCCCGCGTCCCGGTGGTCGCGGCGCACGAGTCGATCGCGCGACGAACGGGACCAGGACCCGGTCAGCGGCCCCAGAGGAGGTCGTTGCACTCGCGCTGCAGCGCGATGTCCGCCCACATCGGGTGGTGCGGCGCGGCGTTGGAGCACACGACCGAGCCCCACGCGCCGACGCGTGCCGCCTCGGTGGCCGCCAGCCGGCAGAAGGACGCGCCCACCGAGCCCTCCTCGAAGCCGGCGTGCAGCGGCGTGTAGCCGACCCAGCCCTCGCCGAACACCAGCGGCACGCCCGTTTCGGCGGCCCAGTCGGCCGCGGCGGCGATCCAGGTGGTGAGCCGCTGCCGCATGGCGATCCGGTGGGTGGCGTAGCGGTCGTAGAGCCAGGCGTCCCACTTGTCCGGGTCGCACCAGTCGTGCACGTACACCTCCCGCGCGCCGACCACGGTCGCGGCCGGCCGCCATCGCCGGTCCGGCGGCGGCGACCAGTCGGCCAGGTCGGGCGCGTCCGGGCGCAGCAGCTCGCGGCGCGCGCGTTCCTGCGGGAACGGCCGCCCCGGGTCGCGCAGCGCGAACACGTCGAGCAGTTCGTCCAGCACGCCGTGCACGTAGGGGTGGAACACCACCACGTCCGCGGTGCGCGGCACGCCGCGCATCGAGCCGACCGGCACCGTCGCGTAGTCCACCGCGACCATCCGGTCGGGGTGGCGTCGCCTGAACCGCGCCAGGCCGCGTTCCAGCCGTGGCCGCAGCGCCACCACCGGGTCACCGGCCAGCCCTTCCGCGAGCCCGCCCACCTGCACCTCGTTGTGCAGCTCGGTGAACACCACCCGGTCGTCCAGCCCGTGCTCCACCAGCAGGTCCACCAGGTCGGCCAACGCGTCGGCCAGCGCCGTCGCGCGCTCCTCCGGGTCGATCGACCGCACGGCCTCGTGCCAGGCCGGGTCGAGGGCGAACGACGGGCTCTGCTGGTACTCCCAGCTGGACAGGATGACGAAGCAGTCGTGCCGCCGCGCGGCCCGGAACAGCTCCAGCAGCCGTTCCCGGACGTCCACCGTGGTCTCGGCGCGCACGTCGTACCACCGGACCCGCTCGCCGTACCCGCCGCCCAACGGGCCGAACCGCACGGCGGAGGTGTCCACACCGGACCGGAACAGCAGCAGCGGCATCGCGCAGATCCGCACGGTGTTGTAGCCGCGGTGCACCGCCTCGGCGAAGCGGAGGTCCAGGTCCTCGAACGGCTCACCGGACCCGGAACGGGTGTACCAGCTGAAGTCCCACAACGTGATCGTCAACCGCGCCGGCTTCATGCCCCCACCCCCCACAGTGCCGCCCAACCCGCCGCGCAGGGGAGACGGCCGCGCGCTCACCACAGCTCCACCCGGGTGCGGCGGACCAGGCGGGCCGAGTCGAGGGAGGCGGTGCCCGGGGCGGCCTCGTACCGCCGGCGCACCGCCGGGTCGACGTACACCGCGCTGCCCGCCGGGCGCGGCAGCACCCGGATCTCGACGCCGTCGGCCGCGACCTCGTCGGCGAACCGGCGCAGGCCGATCTCCCACTCCGGGCCGTGCCAGAAGTGGTCGGCCACGAGCCGGCCGCCGACGTGGGCGCGGGCCACGTCACCGGTGTAGCCGAGCACGAGCAGCACCTCGTCGTCACCGCGAAGGGCCTCGGCGGGCACCTCGACGTGGAAGACCGCGGCGTGCTCGAAGTCCTCGTCCAGGGGCGCGGACGCCCGCCGCCTCGGACCGCCCGTCCGGGCGGGTGGGGCCTTCGCTCCTACGCGCTCCGCGCGCACCACCGGTTCGTGCCGGGTGCCGTCCGCGGTGAGGCGGACCCGGCGGAACTCGCCGTGCGGTTCGCCGGTGACCCGGTCGGGCGCGGGCAGGAACGACACGTCGAGGTGGTTCCGCGTCGTCTCCACCCACGCCGAGTCACCGTCGACCACCACCGGCTCGTCGCACAACACCACCGTGTCCACGCCGGCCACGGTCAGCCGCTGCAACCGCGACCCGCTCGCCTCGTCCAGCACGAGCAGCCGTGCCGTCGCGCCGTCCGGCGCGGTGGCCGTGACCACGGCGTCGGGTCCGGGAGCCGCGACGGTGACGACGCCCTGGTCGTCGATCCGCGCGCCGTCCACCCGCGTGCCGACCGGGAACGCGAACCGCGGGGTGATGCCGGCGGTGGCGACGAACACGGCTGTGGGCACGCCGTCCCACGCCGGCCGCGCGACCGGCGTCGCGCAGGCCCACGCCAGCTCCACGGAGCCGACGCGGTAACCGATCGGCCAGGCGAAGTGGGCCCCGGAAGGCACGGTCACGCCCTCGTCGGGCAGCCGCACGGTCCGGTCGCCGAGCACGACCTCGAAGCGCACGTCGTGGTGGTCGGGCAACGGCTCGTGCGGCTGGTGGTTGTTTACGAACAGGAACGCGCCGGCCCCGCCCCACCGCACCGACCAGCGCGGCACCGCCCGGTCGTCCAGGCCCGGCGGGCGCACGTCGGGGAAGTGCGCCCCGGCCCGCGCCAGCTCCGCGCCGTTGTCGCGCAGGAACAGGTGCTGGAGCCGCAGCGCGGCGAACGAGGGCCGCACCTGCCCGTACGCGCCCAGCGGGGCCTGGAAGTCGTAGTCGACCACCGGCAGGTCGTTGGGGTAGCCGGTGGCGTGCGACTCCTGGTTCGGCGTCGCCAGGTCGAGGCGCTGCGAGCAGCCGTGGTAGAGGTAGTAGCCCTGCCACACCGACCCGCTCGCGAGCTTGGTCAGCGCCAGGGCCGACACGTCCGCCGCCGGGACGAGCGGGCGGCGGTGGTAGGCGATGGCCATCCCGCCGCCCAGCTCGCACGTCGCGTAGGGGTGGCGCGTGTCGTCGGGACCGCCGGCCGCCGGCGCGGTGGCGCGCAGGTCGGCGCCGATCGCGTGGTCGTCGCGGATCGGGGTGGGGAAGTAGTGGCGGCGCGCCTCGCGGGCCCACCCGTCGGAGGCGTCCTCCCAGAACGCCTCGGGGTAGCCGCCGTAGACCGGGAGCACCACGTCCGGCGGCAGCCGGGTCGCGCCCCACCCCGTCGCCGTCCACAGTGGAGCGTCGATGCCGACCTCCCGCGCCAGGGCGCGCAGCGTGGCCAGGTGGTCGGGCCGGTCGTACAGCTCGTTCTCCACCTGCACCGCGACGACCGGGCCGCCGTCGGCCCACCACGAGCCGGCGAGCCGTTCGGCGATCGCGCCGTAGTAGGACCGCACCGGCGCCAGGTAGGCCGGGTCGTCGGTGCGCGGCACGCAGTCCACGTCGGACAGCCAGTCGGGGAACCCGCCGTTGCGGCACTCGCCGTGCGACCACGGGCCGATCCGCAGCGAGACGGCCAGGCCCAGCTCGCCGCACAGCGCGACGAAGCGCCGCACGTCCCGGTCGCCGTCGAACCGCCACCGGCCGCGGACCTCCTCGTGGTGGTTCCAGAACAGGTAGGTGGCGACGAGGTCGATCCCGCCCGCCCTCATCAGCAGCAGTTCCCGCCGCCACAGCGCGTCGGGGAAGCGGCTGAAGTGGAACTCGCCCATCACGGGCAACCACGGCCGCCCGTCGCGGCTGAGCGCGCGGCCGTCCACGCCGACCGGCCGCGGGTCGTCGAGGGCGGTGCCCATCGGCAGGTGGCCGGTCGGCGGCGGGACGGGGTCGTGAGCGTGCAGCGAGAGCATGGGCGCTCCTGGACTCCGGCGGTCGGCGGCGGGTTCATCGTGGGCACGCCCCACACCGGTGTCAAGGATTATTCATAAATAATGACTACTTGCTACGCTGGTGGCCGACCACCGCCGGGAGGGAGCACCATGGCGCGCTACACCGGTCGCGGCGTGCACTACCAGGTCGTGCACGACCTCGGCTCGCGCATCGTGGGCGGGCGGTACGCGCCCGGCGACGTGCTGGACCTGCGGGAGCTGGGCGAGGAGCTGGACGTCAGCCTGACCGTGCTGCGCGAGGCGTTGAAGGTGCTGACCGGCAAGGGCCTGGTGGACGCCCGGCAGAAGCGCGGCACCTTCGTCCGGCCGCGGTCGGCGTGGGACCTGCTCGACGCCGACGTGATCGACTGGCGCATCGACGGCGGCGACGCCGCGCGCGTGCTGCGCGACCTGGCGGACCTGCGGTCGGTGATCGAGCCCGCGGTCGCGCACCGGGCCGCCGGGCGTCGCACCGAGGCGGACCTGGCGGCGCTGGACGCGGCGCTGCGCGCGATGGCCGAGGCGGGCGGGGACGCGGTCGCGGCGGCGGAGGCCGACGTCGCGTTCCACCGGGCACTGCTCGCCGCCACGGGCAACGAGCTGTTCGCGCGGATGGACCTGCTGCTCGAACCCGGCCTGCGCGCCCGCGACCGCCTGGTCCACGCCCACACCGGCGTGGACGACCCGGTGCCGAGCCACCGCGCGGTCCTGGACGCCGTGCGCGCCGGCGACGCCGCCCGCGCCGAACTGGCCATGCTGGACCTGCTGGCCAAGGCGCTGGCGGACCTCGACACCGTGGCCGCTCCGGCGGAGCGCCGGTGACCGGGCGGGTGGGGCGTGTGGTCGTGCCGACTGGTGGAGCGCCGGTGACCGGGCGGGTGGGGCGTGTGGTCGTGCCGACTGGTGGAGCGCCGGTGACCGGGCGGGTGGGGCGTGTGGTCGTGCCGACCGGCGGAGCGCCGGTGACCGGGCCGCCCGCGGGGCGTGCCGGGGTGACCGGCGGGCGTTGCGAGGGGGCGGCGCGGGGGACCGGCGTGGTGATCGGGCGGCCGGTGGGGCGGGTTGCGGTGGCGGGCGTGGTGATCGCGTGGGCGGGGCAGCGGTGACCGGGCCGCTCGCCGGACGCGTCGCCGTGGTCACCGGCGCGGCGCGGGGGATCGGGGCGGCGACCGCGCGCCGGCTGGCCCGCGACGGCGCGGCCGTGGCCCTGTTGGACGTCTCCCCCGAGGTGGACGCGACGGCGGCGGACGTCGTGGCGGGCGGAGGGCGGGCCGTCGCGGTGCGCTGCGACGTCAGCTCCGAGGACGACTGGGCGCGGGCCGTGCGCGCGTGCCGCGCCGAGCTGGGACCGGTCGACGTGCTGGTCGGCAACGCCTACGTGGTCGACGTGCGGCCCGCGCACGAGACCAGCACGCGGTCCTGGGACCGGCAGGTCGCGGTCAACCTCACCGGCGCGTTCCTCGGCGTCCGCGAGTGCCTGCCGGACCTGCGGCGGGACCGGCGGGGCGCGGTGGTGCTGACCTCCTCCGTGCACGCCCTCATGGGCCTGCCCGGCCGTGCCGCCTACGCCGCCACCAAGGCCGGGCTCACCGGCCTGACCCGCCAGCTGGCCGCCGAGTACGGCACCGAGCTGCGCGTCAACGCCGTGCTGCCCGGACCGGTGCTCACCGCCGCCTGGGACGACATCGGCGAGGACGACCGCCGCGCCAGCGCCGAGCAGACCGTCGTGCGCCGCCTGGGCCGCCCGGAGGAGGTGGCCGCCGTCATCGCCTTCCTGGTCGGCGACGACGCCTCCTTCGTGACCGGCGCGTGCGTGCCCGTGGACGGCGGTTGGAGCGTCTACAAGACCTCGTCCTGACCGGCACCCGACCCGAACGGAGCGCGCGTGAAGATCACCGAGGTCGAGACCTTCCTCGTCCCGCCCCGCTGGCTGTTCTGCCGCGTCGGCACGGACGAGGGCATCACCGGGTGGGGCGAACCCGTCGTGGAGGGGCGCGCCGACACCGTGCGCGCCGCCGTGGCGGAGCTGTCCGACCTGCTCGTCGGCGCGGACCCCGGCCGCATCGAGGACCTGTGGCAGCTCACCACCAAGGCCGCCTTCTACCGCGGCGGTCCCGTGCTCTCCAGCGCCGCCGCCGGCATCGACCAGGCGCTGTGGGACATCCTGGGCAAGTCCCTGGGCGTGCCCGTGCACCGGCTGCTCGGGGGAGCGGTGCGCGACCGGGTCCGCGTCTACGGCTGGATCGGCGGCGACGAGCCGGCGGAGGTGGCCGACGCCGCCGCCGCGCAGGTCGCGGCCGGGCTGACCGCCGTGAAGGTCAACGCCGGCGGCCGGATGGCGCCCGTCCCCACCCGCGCCGGGACCGCCGCCGTCGTCGCGCGGCTGGCCGCCGTGCGCGAGGCCGTCGGCGACGACCGCGATGTCGCCGTGGACTTCCACGGCCGGTTCACCACCGCCGCGGCCCTTCGCGTGCTGCCCGAGATCGCGCCCCTGCACCCGCTGTTCGTGGAGGAACCCGTGCTGCCCGAGCACCACGACCGGCTCGCCGACGTCGTGCGGGCCGGGCCGGTGCCCATCGCGTGCGGCGAGCGCCTGTACTCGCGGGCCGACTTCCTGCCCGCCCTGCGCGCCGGGGTCGCCGTCGTCCAGCCGGACCTGTCCCACGCGGGCGGCATCTCCGAGGTCCGCCGCATCGCCTCCCTGGCCGAGGCGCACGACGCGCTGCTCGCGCCGCACTGCCCGCTGGGCCCCATCGCGCTCGCCGCGAGCCTCCAGGTCGCCTTCGCCACGCCGAACTTCCTGATCCAGGAGCAGAGCATCGGCATCCACTACAACCAGGGCGCGGAACTGCTCGACTACGTGCTCGACCGCGACCCGTTCACCTTCCACGACGGGGCGATCCGCCGCTGGGACGCGCCGGGGTTGGGCATCCGGGTGGACGAGGACGCGGTCCGCCGCGCGGACGCGGTCGGGCACCGCTGGCGGCCGCCGGTGTGGCGGCACGACGACGGGTCCTTCGCGGAGTGGTGACGAGGAACGGGGACGACGACGTGCGACTGATCGAGGCGCTGCGCGCGCACCGGCTGCTGGCCATCATCCGCGGCGACGACCCGGCGGCGTGCGAACGCGCCGCCGCGGTGCTCGTGGACCACGGCATCGCGTTGCTGGAGGTGTCCCTCACCTCCGCCGACGCGCTGCGCGTCATCGAACGCGTGGCCGCGGGCGTCGGCCCCGGCGTGCACGTCGGCGCGGGCACGGTCCTCACCGCCGACGACGCCCGGTCGGCGCGGGACGCGGGCGCGACCTTCGCCGTGACCCCGGCCCTGGGCGAGGGCGTGCACGCCTCGGTCGAGCTGGGCCTGCCGGTCCTGGCGGGCGCGCTCACGCCCTCGGAGGTCCTCGCCGCGCACCGCGCGGGGGCCGCGGCCGTCAAGGTGTTCCCGGCGTCCTCGCTCGGGCCCGGTCACGTCGCCGCGCTGCGCGCGCCGTTCCCGGACGTCCCGCTGGTGCCGGTGGGCGGCATCGGCGTCGGGGACGTGCGGCGGTACCTGGACGCGGGCGCGGTGGCGGTCGGCGTCGGCGCGCCCCTCACCGGCGGCGACCCGGCCGGGCTGGCGGAGCGCGCCCGGTCGTTCCTGCGGGAGGCGGGTCGCCCGTGATGGACGCGATCGTGCTCGGCGAGACCATGATGTCGCTGCGCAGCACCGGGCCCTGGCGCCTGGGCGGGTCCGCCACGACCTCGGTCGCCGGCGCGGAGAGCACGGTGGCCATCGGCCTGGTCCGGCTGGGCCACGCCGCCCGGTGGGTCGGCCGCGTCGGCGCGGACGAACCCGGCGAACTCGTCGTGCGCACGCTGCGCGCCGAAGGCGTGGACACCTCGGCGGTCGTCCGCGACCCCACCGCGCCCACCGGGTTGATCCTGTTCGAACGGCGCACCCCGGACGTCACCCGCGTCCTCTACCACCGCGCCGGCTCGGCGGGGTCGCGCCTGAGCGCGGCCGACGCCGTGGCCGGTCTCGCGGGCGGGACCCGGCTGCTGCACGTCACCGGCATCACGCCCGCCCTGGGCGCGGGCCCGCTGGCCGCCGTGCGCGCCGCCGTCGACGCGGTCCGTGCCGCGGGCGGCCTGGTGTCGCTGGACGTCAACCACCGGAGCCTGCTGTGGTCGGCCGACGAGGCGTCCCGCGTGCTGCGGCCGCTCGCCCTGCGGGCGTCGGTCGTGATCGGGTCGCCGGACGAGATCGCGCTGGTGGGCGGCGACGACCTGACCGGCGAGGTGGTCACCAAGCTGGGCCGCGACGGTGCGCGGGTCCGCACCCGCGACGGCACGTGGAGCGCGCCCGCCCACCGGGTGGACGCGGTCGACCCGGTGGGCGCGGGCGACGCGTTCACCGCGGGCTACCTGTCCGGCCTGCTCGACCGGCTGCCGCCGGCGGAACGGCTGGCCAGGGGCACCACGACGGCCGCGTTCGCGGTGCAGGCGGTCGGCGACTGGGAAGGGCTGCCGACCCAGGCCGAACTGCCGCTGCTGGGCCTGCCGCCCGGCACGACGCTGCGCTGAACCGCTCGGACCAGTCGAGACGGTCCGGGGTGGAGGAACTTCACGTTGCGCAAACTCTTGGCTACAGTCGGCCTGGGAACGCTCCCAGAACCCCTGTCGTCCCCCGGTCGGACCTCCCGGCCGGCCATCAGCGCAGATGGCGGTGCCCATGTCCTCGAGCAGGTCGAGAAAAGTCCACAGCGGACTCGTCGTGGCCGTGGTCGCCGCCGCGGCCGCGGCCGGCCTCACGTCCCTGCCCGCGCAGGCCGCCGCCGGCTGCCGGGTCACCTACCAGGTCGGCAGCCAGTGGCAAGGCGGCTTCACCGCGAACGTCAACGTCACCAACCTCGGCGACCCGGTCACGAGCTGGAAGCTGACGTGGTCGTTCGCCGCCGGCCAGCAGGTCACCCAGGCGTGGGGCGGCACCGCCACCCAGTCCGGCGCGCAGGTCGCGGTGGCCAACGCGAGCTGGAACGGGGCGCTGGCCACCGGCGCGTCCACCGCGTTCGGCTTCAACGGCTCGTGGAACAACTCGACCAACCCCGTGCCCACGGACTTCGCGCTCAACGGCACCCTCTGCACGGGCACGACCACCACCACGACAACGACCACCACCACGACCACCACGACGACGACCTCGCAGCCGCCGGTCGACGGCGTGTTGGCCCGCGTGCACACGGTCGGCCGGGTCAAGACCACCTCGGGCGCGGTGCAGTACACCTGGCCGGGCATCTACTTCGAGGGCCGCTTCCGCGGCACCGGCGTCGGGATCGTGCTCAACGACCCCAACAACGACTACGACGTCCAGGTCGACGGCAGGACGGTGGCGACCCTGGTGACGCCGGGCCGCACCACCCACTGGGTCAACAACCTCGCCAACGCCGAGCACACCGTCCGGCTGGTCAAGCGCACCGAGAGCCCCTGGGGCGCGGGCGAGTTCGGCGGCTTCACCGCGGCCCCCGGCGGCGAGGTCCTGGCCAAGCCCGCCGCCCGCACCCGGCAGATCGAGTTCATCGGCGACTCCCTGACCGCGGGCTACGGCAACATGTCCACCACGCGCGACTGCTCGGCCAACGGCGGCGTCAACCGCAACTCCAACGCCGACCTCGGTTTCGCCGCCCAGGCGGCCCGCGCGTTGAACGCCGACTACCAGGTCACCGCCCAGTCCGGCCGGGGCATGGTCCGCAACTACAACGGCGGCGACCCGGGCACCGACTTCCGCACCACCTACGACCGGGCGTTGCAGCACGTCGCGGGCGACGTGTGGCAGAACCCCGGCACCTGGAAGCCGCAGCTCGTCGTGGTCAACCTGGGCACCAACGACTTCTCCACGCCCATCAACGCGGGCGAGCCGTGGACGCCCGCCGGCCTGGTCAGCGCCTACAAGACCGCCTACCAGGGCTTCCTGGACAAGCTGCGCGCCCGGTACGGCAGCGGGACGACGATCGTGGTCAGCGCCAGCGCCTACTCCGGCAACACGGCGTTCCCCCAGGCCGCCCAGCAGGTCGTGCAGGAGCGCAACCAGCGCGGCGACGCCAACGTCCGCTACTGGTACTACGACGACCCGACGCTGGACCTGCTCGGCTGCGACTGGCACTACTCGCTGCGCGACGACGGGATCATCGCGGGCCTGCTCACCAGCTACGTGAACGGGCTCCGGCTGAACTGGTGACGACACCGCCCGGCGGCGTGACCCCGGCGTTTCGGCCCCCGGGGCGGGGCGCCCGGCGGGGGGGGGGCGAGAAAAGGACCCCCCCCGCCGCGGGGGAGGTGTAGCGACGCGATAAGCCGGTGGAT
>NZ_JBHYXZ010000153.1:11044-12303 GCF_042752395.1 Actinosynnema sp. NPDC059335
GCACCCCAGTTACGTTACGGGGAACGGCTTGAACTGGGCACCACACCGCCGGGCGGCGTCCCCCGGGCGTACCGCCCCCGGGGTCGCGCCGCCGGGCGCGGGTGCGCATTGCGACGCACGCCGCCGTCCGGGACGTGGGAATCCGGTCCCTTTCGCCGGTTCCGTCACGTACGCTCCGTCCCGGGTCGGGGGCCCTTTCGCAGTGGAGATGTCCGTGTTCCGATCCGTGCGCGGCCTTGGCGTCGCGTTCTCCGTGCTGGTCGCGCTGACCGCCCTGTCCGACCTGGTGATGGCCGGGTGGGTGTGGCGGGTGCACGGCGTGCTCCAGGACTACGTCGACGGGCTCGTCGGGGACGCGGAGTTCGACCGCACCCTCGCCGCGACCAACCTGCTCGACCTGGCCGGCACGGCGGTCTACCTCGCCGCCGGCGTGGTGTTCGTGATGTGGTCGTGGCGGGTTCGCGCCAACGCCGACCTGGTCGCGTGGGACGCCCACCACCACGCCAGGCACTGGACCATCTGGGGCTGGCTGCCGATCGTCAGCTTCTGGATCCCGCGCCGGGTGGTGGCCGACGTCTGGGACGTCAGCGCGCCCCGCCACCAGCCGCCGCGCGGCCACGCCGAGATCAACTGGTGGTGGGGCCTGTTCATCGCCTACCAGGTGGTGGACCGGATCACCGACCGGATGCTGGCCGCCGGCGAGTCCGTGGACGAGTTCGCCAACGGCGGCGTGATGCTCGTCGTCGTCGCCGCGCTCTCGGTGGCCGCCGCCGTGCTCGCGGCGAACGTCGTCCGGCGGATCGGCGCGTTCCAGTCCGTGCCCGGCTTCGTCACGCCGCCCGACATCGTCTCGCCCTCGTCCGTCGGCCTGACCCAGGTCGACTTCCCGCGCCCGCCCACCGCGCCGATCCCGCCACCCGCCCACGACCCGCGCTGGCAGCGTCCGGAGTAGGCCACGCCGGGGTAAGCCACGGCGGAGCGGGCCGTGCGTCGGTCGACCCTGTGGTGGTAGCGCCCGGAGTAGCCACGCTGGAGCGGGCCGTGCGTCGGTCCGACCCTGCGGTGGCAGGGGCCGGAGCAGGCCCCCGGTCCTCACCGCGTGGCGGCAGCGTCCGGGGGAGGCCGCCTGCGGACGTTACCGGGTGGCGGCAGGGTCCGGAGCAGGCCGCGGCGGGGGGCGCCCCCCCGGGGGGCGGGGCGCCCGCGGCCACGCCCCCCACCCCCACCCACCCCGGGGGGCCGCCCCCCCCCCACACACA